>DYCW01000306.1 GCA_019417865.1 Ruminococcus sp.
ATGCGGATGAACTGGTAGCTGCAAATTTCTCTCAATGTGGCAATGAAATCACACTGCCACTCCCCGCCATTACGACTTTTTAACATGGCAATCAGCAGCCCCAGTTCCATGCGGATATACCGCCGTTCATATCGTTCCGCATAAAGCCGTAACTTTTCGATCAATGAAAATGCCAGATGATATTCCCCTTGTGCAAGATAACAACGGATTTTCGTCAGGTAACGATACCGTTCCAAAATATAAAATTCAACATTCTCGTCAGGTGCTTTTTCCAGCCACTGCGAAACGGTTTTGTTATCCCCCTCATAAAGTGCAATGCGGCATTTCAGTGCTTGGATATTCGGTAAAAGCTGCGATATATGTTCCTCATGCACTTTCTTTTCAAAGGAATCCAGCAGATTCTTTGCCGTTTCCCCACTTCCATTTGACAAATACAAACGCACCTGTAACCCCACTGCCGCAAAGGCGATCTCCATCTTTCCTCCGGCTTCCGTTTCCAACTGTGCTTTGGACAGCATAGAAAGCACCTCATAGGTATCGCAGCCCTTTTCATAAAGGCTTTCGCCCAACGCAACGTTTATCAGACCTTTTCCGTATCGTCCGAGAATTTTTTCCATCATCTTGCCAATCGTTGCCGCAAGCTCTCTGTCCTTACGGCTCCAGTGGCAGAAATCCTTACCACCATTCATAGTGGACGGAAGATTACTGGTAACGGAAAATTCCGGCAATCCGATTCCCTTATCAAATAACAGGGACGGGACTTTTTTCAAAATTTCTAAAATTCCCGTACTCCCCCTATGTGGAAGTGCGATATCCAAATATGCAAGTCGACTTGCCGCTTCACGCCGTTGTCCGCCCTTTGTACTGTCATGATACGCTTTCAACTTTTCATACCAGTATTCACTTTTCTCCACATCCATCATAAGAGAGTACAGCATACACATCGCATTCATCAGGATTACATCTTTTTCTATGTCGCTTTCCTCCAACTCCAAGTAAAACCGACGCATTTCAAAATAATGACCGTTGCCCGGATTCCTTCGGGCATTTCGTATCAGCAAATTTCTGATACCGCTGTCGTTTCCACACTGGTAGAACAACTCCAATGCCTGCATATCCTGCCCATGCATTTCATAATATATGCCTGCATTATATGTGTATTGCCTCATTTCCTGTAAACCTAAAGTTTTATTTGCACGATTCCGCAGTGCCCGGATGAGAACGGGACGGATTCGATAAACCCCGTTCGTGGATTCTATAAAATTGCCCGATTCCACAGCTTTTTGAATTACCGACGAAACATAAGGATTTCCCGTAATCATTTCAGCAAGCGGCACAGTAAATTCATCCACTACGCTAATTTTCATCAGAAAATCTATCACTTCCGTATCCCATTGCACAATAACCACATTTTCCAGATAATCTGCAAAAATTTTGGAGATTTCCTCTGTCATATGATCGCCGATATCTCCGCCCTCTACAAGCCGCATTGCTGTATGTTTGATAATATAGGCATTGCCCTTGCTCTCCCGAACAAAGCGTTCCAGCTTGTCAGGTGCAAGTGTCACACCAAGCCGTTTCAGATAACCTTTAACATCCTTCTCATTCAGTTGTAAATCCATTTCGGTAATGATCAGAAAACTCAGATCCATAAACGTTTCCACCAACCAAGAAGGAATTTTACTTCGACATATCATAATCAACCAAATATCTTTACGATGTGCAAGCTCCGCCACTTCATGTCGTTTTTCCTCATCAGTCAGTACATGCATATCGTCAATTACAACAATTGATGTGGTATCCGTTTTTCCGTCCGGCTTAGGAATTCTTTCAAAATTCCACAAGCCTTCTATACAAGAGATGTAGATATATTTTTGCCTGCCCAAATACTGCCGTACAAGCTCTGTTTTACCGAAACCGGTTGCTCCATAAATATAGATCGGTTGTTTCAAGATTCTTGAAACATGTAGCTTTTTGTAAGCGTCTGACGGCATAATGTATTCTTCTATCAATTATCTGCCTCTTTTCTGTAAGATAAAAAGTATCGGTATGCTAGATAAACCTTTTGGATAGGAAAATTACATGCATTGATTTTATAAAAACTAAAATCAGATCAAATCCCTTCATTCCCATTAAAACGGTGTTTATCTTTTAAATTTTATTCATTTTTTGTGTTTTTTTAAGAAATGATATGATTCCTACTTTTTCACTTATTATAACATAAATCTGGTTTTTTGGAAACTGTCCAATCGGACAGTGCTTCATAATCGGAACGTTCTTTTACGACAGTACCAATCTATTTGGATGAAAATGCATTCTACCGCTACCGACTCATTCGCTTGGCAAGCTGAGCCAGCTTGACCGCAGCTGCTATTCAGCGGATAAAACCTGTCTATCAAACTCACAAAAATGCATAGATAAAAAACAGCCAGATCCAACCTGAAAAAGCCGGATCCAGCCGCTATAAGTCTCAATCATTTCTTTCATTTTCTGCAAAAGTTGGCATACGAGGGTTGTCAGTCCTATGATAAAACTACGCTCTCATAATTCCAATACTGTGGACAGTGATCTGATGGATGTGCTTGTCAGAAACCCAAAACATACTCAATTCTACATCTTATTTTGACTTCCTGCATGATAGGATTGATTTGAAAGGAAAGCTGTGTGCTTCTTTACATTCCTCCCTTTTTCTCTCTTCGCAGTGCACATGAAGATCAGCTCCAACTTATTCCACTGATTTCTCCTACATTCCATTTTTTAATCGTTCAGCTAATTTATAAATCCCTGTGAAGCGTCATCGTCTTCATAAGGATTTATCCCAGCACAGCGAAAAATGGAAAAAAGAAACGCTTCGGGAAGATTTTCATCATCATCTGTAAAAATCTGCTCTGTAGCCGCCTCAGCTTCCGCACAAAGCCAATCCTTGTTATAGGGATTGTTCCCAAGTATATCCATTTTCTTTTCTTCGTCATCAAGTTTAGCAGCATAACTGCCGTCATTCAAACCTGTTGTATATATATAATCAAGCAGTGCCTCCAACTCCTCTACAGACATCGCTTTGATTGCTTCAAAATTATTGGCATACTTTTTATGACTCATCATTACGCCTCAAGACTTTCCACCCATTTCTGCAATTCAGCAACAGACTGTCTGCCGTTCAGCAGCCTGCCCTCTTTGATAACCGTATTGTCGGAAACGCTACCTTTCAAATTGTCAACAGTTTTCCCGAATCCGCTGCCACCGGAAGTTGCAAACAAAACGATGGTCTTGCCTGAAAAGTCATAACTTTCCAGAAACGTATTGATAATTGTTGGAGCAACATACCACCAGATTGGAAATCCTACAAAAATCACATCATAATCCGCAATATTGGCATCCTTGTCCGCAATGGCAGGGCGAAACGCCTTATGATTCATTTCAATGGTGCTTCTAGACTGCTTATCCGTCCAGTCCAAGTCAGCCTTTGTGTATGGCGTTTCCGGACTAATTTCATAAATGTCAGCTTTGGCTGCCACCGCCAAAATTTTTGCTGCATTAGCGGTTACACCACTTGCTGAAAAAAATGCCACTAACTTCTTACTCATCTTACATACCTCCATATTCTAAATTATCGAATGAGATTTATTCTTTGAAATGCTTCCTTCTCCGACATCTCATATGCCTCTTTTTTAGTGCAATACGCTTTATTAAGAATGTCACAGTGTCCACACAGTCTGCAACCCCTCAGTATCTGTCCTCCAGCTAGACCGGAGGGTTTCTAAATACAAAAACGGACTGCCCGACAACAGTCCGTTTTTTGTAAGAAAAACCGCTTGATTTTACGCTTCAATATAAGGTAAATCCGAAATGAGCATAATCACATACTGAATCAAAATTGCCTCATCATTGTCATCCACGGTTCCATTTGCATCGCAGTCTGCCGCTTTTTGCTGGGTTTCACTCAGCTCAATCAAATTACAATTTACTTTGGAAAGGGTAATACAATCCATTAAATCCACTTTTCCATCCAGATTCACATCGCCGCACAGAATGTTTTCTGCAATAGTAGAAAATGGAATGTCATTTGCGATACAAGTTTGTTCCAATGCACTTGATGTGCCATAAACAACCAAATTTTGAGTTTCCTCTGTTACACTTAATGCAACCGTCTGATCAACCACAGATGAGAGAAAACGGAAATTATTATTTGGAATCTGCAATTCCAACAAGGAAGGGCACGCATTTATTGTCATATTTTTTAACAATTCCGTTGTATCTGGTACTGAAATAGATTTCAACTGTGGACAACTTTGAATATAAACCCTAACGCCATCATAAGCACTCAAATATTCATCAGCAGGTGATACATTAGGCAATTTTAATTCCGTAAGAGAATCGCACTGTGAAATCATAACTCTGCCATTAATACCTTTCATCACTATTTTAGAAAGATCTAATGTTGTCAAAGAAGGGCAATCTCGAATCGTAACACCATTTGACCCTGTTTCTATGTCATCTGAAACAATGAGTTCTTTTAAAGCAGGAAAACCGTCCAAGTAAATGTTCAAGTTAATATAACTAGACTCCAAATCTTTTTTCAATTCCAGATGTGTTAAACTCGTACATCCATCAATTACATCCATATGCTCCAATGGAGCGGCTCCAGAAATCACCTTTAAATTGGTACAATTTAAAAATGCATAGTCACTAATTTCCAACATAGAATCTGGAATCGTGACTTTCGTTAGCCCTTTGCAATTCGCAAATGCGTATTGTGCAACATAATTTACACCTTCTGGAATATCATAGGAACCTGCTTTCGCTTTTGGGTAACAAAGCAATTCCACATAGTCAGGAGTCCTTTCATATAAAACGCCGTCCTGACTGAAATAGTTTTCATTTCCCTCTTCCACCGAAATGGACTCCAACTTTGAACATTTTGAAAAAACCTCATCAATTTCACTGGAATGAATTTGAATCTTTCTCCCATTCACTGTAGCCGGCAAAGTAATGGCAACAGTATCCTTGTCTTCAACACCAACCAATAAGAGCGACTCATCAAAAAGGACTTCATAAATAAGCCCATCCACTGAAATCGTTTCATATTCAACTGTATCGGCACAAACTGAAATAGAATTGCCAACAGATACAGTTGCAACGGGCAGTGATGTCAAACAAATAGCAGCAGTGAGTAATGCAAAACAACGTCTTTTCATATTGATCCCTACTTTCCTATATTTTTTCAATTTACAGTGGATAGTATCCTGGATCTGCCAAATGATGATTTAAATAAATCGCATCCAAAATATTCACAACATTATCCTGATTGCAATCAGCAGCCAATCCAAACGCAACTACATCACATTGCTGTTCCTTTTCTGAACGGGACGGATTAGGTGCTCCAAGGTTTACCATAAAGGATTCCATGATGCTGGAATCACTGCTGTCAATGATACCATCCCGATTCAAGTCTCCTAATGCATAGAGACACTTTGTAAAAAGTACTCCCTTGGTTTCAGTACTAATTACAGTATCAAAACGATTACAATCAATACTACATTCTTCATTTAAAGTAGATTCACAAGACTTTAAACCTTCAGGATCACTTTTACCAATAAATTTAATTGAATGTGGAGCAAGATTCACCTTATAAC
>DYCW01000307.1 GCA_019417865.1 Ruminococcus sp.
TGCAGATGCCGTTGCCGCAGAACTTGGCATTGATGAAGTGCATGCACAACTGCTGCCGCAAGACAAGGTACAGTGTCTGGAAACATTACTGCATACACAGAAAAACGGTGCACTCCTTGCCTATGTCGGCGATGGCATTAACGATGCCCCCGTACTAACCAGAGCAGATGTCGGCATTGCCATGGGTGCCATGGGCAGCGATGCTGCGATTGAAGCTGCCGATGTGGTTCTAATGGATGACAATCTGGATAAGTTGCCAACTGCCATCCGGATTGCACGAAAAACAAAGTACATTGTCATAGAAAATATTGTATTCGCACTTGGCGTCAAAGCCGTTGTGCTGATTCTGGGTGCGTTAGGAATTGCCAACATGTGGGCTGCCGTTTTCGCTGATGTCGGCGTTGCAATGATTGCCATCTGTAATGCCATCCGAACCTTACGAATCAAAAAATAATGCAAATAAAACAAAAAGCCGTCTCTTTCTTTGGAGACGGCTTGTTTATGATAGGAAACCAGACTGCTTATTTTCCCTGTCGTTCCGGATACGGTGTTTTTACATCCGTGCGTTCCATAAGATAGTCCACACTGGTGTGAAAAATATCTGCAATCTTACCCAATATTTCTGGGGTCGGCATCCGCACACCGGTTTCATAGCTGGAATAAGTTCTACGATTAATAAATAATAAGTCTGCCATCTTTTGCTGCGTGAAATCTGCATCTTCCCGTAAATTGCGAATCCGTTGATAAGTCATAGATTTCCCTCCTTTTTCTCTTTTATTCTATCATTCTACATTTTCCCCCATTGACATTTGGCACATATTGTGGCATAATGAGAGCAGATAGGAGGTGATTCTACATGGAACTGTATCAAAAACCTTATTTCACTTTATTTTCCCAAATCTGCAATACCATTGAATCGCTGGAAGCGATCTTGCAAACCAATTCCCTACCAGAATCCGTGCAAAATACCTTGCAGGAACAAATCTGGAATTTGAAAAAGGTGCAACGACAAACAGAGGAGTATTTAATTTCCAATCCGCTTTTTTAATTTTTTCAAAAAAATGCTTGACAAACGAAAAAAAATGTGGTATAGTATAAAGCGTTGTGTTACACAACGTGAATATCGTATTCTAAAGACAGCTGGTGGCATCTGCCGTAAGTCCAGCCGAGGAATTGCTCTATCAAGAATGATACTGCCGCATTCCCTGTCGAATGGCGGCTTTTTTTGATTGTGACAGCATTTCTTTGATACGATAACAATAGTATCGGAGGTGAATTCACATGGCAAGTGAAAAGATTCTGGAAAGCAAAAAGGCAAAGGTGGCTGCTCTGACCGAAAAGCTGCAGAACAGCGTTTCTTTCGTACTGGTTGACTACAAGGGTATTACCGTGGAAGAAGACACCAAGCTGAGAAAGGAACTGCGGGAAGCAAACGTTTCTTACACCGTTGAAAAGAACTCCATGCTCCGTTTTGCATTCAAGGAAATGGGCATTGCAGATGCATTTGAAGATGTTCTGCACGGCACCACTGCAGTTGCTGTTTCTAACGATGATCAGACTGCTCCAGCTCGTATTCTGGGTAAGTTCGCTGAAACCAAGCCGGAAACCTTCAACCTGAAGGCTGGTTACGTAGAAGGCACTGCTTACGATACCGCTGGTGTTCTGGCACTGTCCAAGATCCCATCCAAGGATGTCCTGCTGGCACAGCTCGTTGGCTCTCTCCAGGGACCGCTGCGGAAACTGGCTGCTACTTTGCAGGCTCTGGCAGACAAGAAGAACGAAGAAGAAGCTGCATAAGGCAGCCATTCGTCCAATGTCCGGCTGTCGCATAACAGCATAACGGACAACGCTACAATATTATAAAGGAGATTACTATCATGGCATCTGAAAAGATTTTAAATTTCATTGAAGAAATCAAGACCCTGTCTGTTCTGGAACTGTCCGAACTGATTGACGCAATTCAGGAAGAATTCGGTGTAACTGCTGTTATGGCAGCCGCTCCGGGTGCAGGTGCAGGTGCAGCTGCTGCGGAAGAAGAAAAGACCGAATTTGATGTTGTTCTGGCTTCCTTTGGTGACGCTAAGATGGCTGTTATCAAGGCTGCTAAGGACGCTCTGGGTCTGGGTCTGAAGGAAGCTAAGGCAGTGGTTGAATCTGCTCCGGCTACCATTAAGGAAGGTATTTCCAAGGCTGATGCAGAGGCTCTGAAGGCTAAGCTGGAAGAAGCTGGTGCAACCATCGAAATCAAGTAAGATTTTCGATTGTATAAAACCATCTCTATCCTGTGGTTGTTATTTGACAGCCACAGGATTTTTTGTATCTGCATGGATTCCTAGTATAAATTCCAAAAGGCAATAGACAGAATGGCATGGAATCTTAAAAAATACCCATTTGCAGCATTTATAGATACACGATTTGAAAGCAGAGTGGCTCTGCGGGATGTTTGCAGAGCCTTTTTATAGGAGAAAGTGTGATACCGTCATCAGCACAACGCCCGGTACACCAAGAATCACCGCTTGCATCAAATTAAACAGACTGACTTCGGGGGAAAACCCAATCCAATGTCCGAAATAATGGAGCAATAACAATGCTGCCACCCCTGTCAAAGTTCCCCGTAACAGCGAACGGATGACATGTTTACGGTGCAAATAAAAACTGCCCATAAATAAAGCGAGTGCTGCCCAGATTGCCCAAAAAACAATACGTTCCATCCTGTTTCTTCCTCCGTCTTATGTCAATAAATAGGCCAATGCCATCATCAGTTTTTTATCTCCACCCTCTTTGTAAAGCATAACCAGCAGCACCAAAATCAAAATCTGGTCTTTATCCAGCTTTTCCAGCAGTTCGGTCGGATTCCAATTGCCGAAAATGCCAGTTTGTGACGGTTTCGACGGCGGTGGTTTCGAGGCTGCTGCTTCTTCCCGCAGCGGTAAAAAATCATAACTGAACGGTTGCACTTTCTGCGGTGGTATGGCACGGTGGTACATCTCTCGGGAACGGCGAATGGCATCCTGTCGCATGGCATCGCCGTCTCTTCTGGTATATTGCGGCACGCCGGTTCGCCTCCTTTTTGATACGCTTCAACCTGCATACCTTGCTTCTCCTGAAAGCAGTATGGCAATGTATTACACTGCTCGAAAATGATATATGCAAAAACCGCTTATTTATCCCCTGTTATCTAATAGATCATCCCTTTCAGAAACCACATATTATAACAAATCCTTCAGCATACCGCTCTCTTTCAAAAGTGTCCACATCGAAAGCAGTTTTAGCAGCTTCACTGCCTTTTCCACTTTCTTCTGCCGCTCTGCCCGTAAATGCGGTTTCAATGCCAGCAACAGTGCCGCATCAGGATCCTCCCCGGCTGACCCCATCAGCTGGGATACCTTCATCAATGCACCAAAATCAAAACCGCTGCTGCTCTCCTCTGCTGATTCCGCTGTATCTGCCGGCGGCGTTTCCCCCGCTTCCTTTTCTCCTGTGTCCGGCTGTAACATTTGTGCCAGTTCTTGCAATTGCTGCATACTCTCCGGGTCAGACAGCAGCGACTGCATTTTTTCCATCATACCATCCATGTAATTACTGCTTTCCCATCAGCTTCTCATATAATGCTTTCGCCTGCGGTGCATTCATCAACTGTTCCATTTTCTTCGGATCCTTCAGCAGATTCTGCATTGTGGCAGCTTCCTTTTTTGGCATCTTTTGCATTGCCTGATCCAGTTTGCCAGACTCCAAATCTGCCCGCAGCTGTTCCGGTGAAACCCCTAACTTTTTTCCAACCATCTGTAATAACCCATCCATTTGCGAAGATTGCATTTTCATCATAAACTCCTTTCAAAAAACAGGTTGTAATTACGGTACATTTATGTTATAATAAAAAGAGATGTCGTTTTACCATGACAGAACGTCAAATGCTGCCATGCTCTATTTTATCCATTTGTAAATTTATGAAAAAAATCAAACAGAAAGGACCACCATCATGCGAATTATTGTACTATCAGATACCCACGGAAACTACCGAATACTGGAAATCATTCTACTCCGCCATGCAGATGCAGATGCCTGTATTCACCTGGGTGACGGAGAAAGAGAAGTGCACCTATTTCTCTCCAATCACCCGGAATGGCAGCAAAAATTCTTTGCAGTCAAGGGAAACTGCGACTTTAACAACGAAATGCCATTGTCCCTGACATTGCACCTCATTCCCAATCACCGAATTTTTGCTGCACACGGCAACCGTCATGCAATCAACTATACCCCTGATATTCTCCTGCAAGAGGCAAAGGCACAAAATTGTGATATTGTCCTATATGGGCACACCCATGTCCGCTGCAACCAATATCTCCCGGACGGCACTTATCTGCTGAATCCTGGCAGTGCTGCAAGCCCTAGAGACGGTATGCCACCATCCTATGCTTATATTGATTATGAAAAGGGCGGCATTTTTATCACACATGTTTCCCTGTAAGCCGATTTCCTATCTTTATTCTATGCAGAAACGAAAAAAAAGTTTCCTGTATTTCTAACATCTCGGAGGTTTCTCATGATGCAGCTTACCATTCGCAAACCATTTTCCAGCCATGCTGTCTACAAAAACTATCTGCTCGCTTTTCTGCTGGGCTTTGGGGCATTGTTCATTGTCTATCTGCCAGCAATGTGCATGGAACATGGTTACTTTCTCTACTACGGAGACTATAATTCTCAACAGCTTCCATTCTACGAACTTGCCAACGACGCTGTTCGAAGCGGCAGTTTCGGCTGGAACTGGTATACGGATCTTGGTGCAAACTTCATCGGCTCCTACGCCTTTTATTTATTGGGAAGCCCGTTTTTCTGGCTGACCACGATTCTGCCAAGAAGCTGGGTGCTCTATGCGATGCCAGTACTGCTCTCTATGAAACATGGCATTGCGACCCTGACCGCTTATGCTTACATACAGCGATTTGTCCGCAGCCGAAATGCGGCAATGATTGGCGGTCTCCTCTATGCCTTCTCCGGTTTTCAGCTGTTCAACCTCTTCTTCAATCACTTTCAGGATGTGACAGCATTTTTCCCGCTCCTGCTGATTGCAATGGAAGAGGCAGTCAATCATAACCGAAAAGGTGTGTTTGCACTGTCTGTTGCGTTGATGGGCTGCATCAACTACTTTTTCTTTACCGGACAAGCTGTTTTTCTGATACTGTATTTCATTGTACGCTGCTTTTCAAAAGACTTCCGTGCCACACCGAAAAAGTTTTTCCTGTTGGTACTGGAAGCTGTTATCGGCGTACTGCTTGCCTGCTTTTTACTGCTGCCGTCTGCATTGGCGATTCTGGCGAATAACCGCATTACTTCCCGTCTGCATGGCATGAATATGCTTGCCTACAGCGATCCCACTCGCATCTGGCGGATCATCGAAAGCTTTTTCCTGATTCCGGATGTCCCAGCCAGACCCAATCTCTTCTCCAGCAATGAAGCAAAATGGGCATCTATCGGCGGTTACTTGCCCCTGTTTTCCATGGCAGGTGTCCTTTCTTTCTGCAAGCACAAGGAGGAACATTGGGCAAAACGGCTGGTGATTCTCTGCACAATTTGTGCCTTTATTCCCATTTTGAACAGTTGCTTCTACGCCCTGAATGGCTCTTACTATGCAAGATGGTTCTATATGCCCATTTGTATCATGGCACTGATGACCGCTTATGTATTGGACAATACCACCATTTCCGTCAAATATGGTTTCGGCATTACGGCTCTGATGATGGCTGTATTCGGTGTGATTTCGATTCTGCCGAAAAAAGACGGCGATACGGTCACATGGGGCAGCTTTGCAGAATATCCACTATATTTCTATTTGACCCTTGGTATTTGTTTGATTTCCCTCGGAGCAGCCGCATTTTTATTCTACCGCAGAAGGAATGGAAAGCCAGTCTATGCAATCGCCCTGCCGTTAACCGTTGCCGCCTGCACATTCTGCACCATGAGTGTGGTTTACTTTGGAGCCTATACGCCCCAGCGAGCAGAGGAATACATCGACAAGGCAATTGACAAAGAGGGGGATGTCAACATTGCTGTCTCATCGGATGATTTCTTTCGAATTGACATTTCACAGGACAGAGATAATTACCCCATGTTCTGGGGACTGCCGTGTATGCGAACATTCCACAGTGTAGTACCCGCTTCGATTATGGAATTTTATCCCGAAATCGGTGTCACCAGAGACGTTGCCTCCCGTGCAGACTTGGCATATAAGGCCATTCGCTATCTGTTTTCTGTTCGATATTACTTTGATGAAATCACAGAGAACAACCTAGAACCCAACGGAATTGACCTGCCGGGATTTTCTTACTATGATACACAAAATGGATTTTTCGTCTACAAAAATGATTATGCGTTGCCCATGGGATTTACATTTGACACGTATGTGGAAACATCAAACTGGAAAAACTACACCGAGGAAACACGCTGTAATTTGCTGCTGCGTGCACTAGTGCTGGATCAGGAACAAATAGAGAAATACGGACAATGGATGCAGCCCCTCTCTGCCTCTAACAAAACAATAACAGATGAAGATTTGCTGAAAGAATGCAAGGAACGGGCAGCAACTGCCTGTGATACGTTCCAATATGATAGTAGGGGCTTCCAGGCAACCATTGAAACAGAAGAACCCAATCTGGTCTTCTTCAGTGTTCCCTGGGACGAAGGCTGGTCAGCAGAAGTCAACGGGAAACCTGTAAAAATTGAAAAAGTAGACATCGGCTTTATGGCAGTACCAGTATCGTCCGGAAACAGTGAAATCGTCTTCACCTATCACACCCCTGGGCTAAAAACAGGCGCTTTGCTCTCATTGGGCGGACTGGTGCTATTCATCGGCTACCTGTCAACTGCGTATATTTTGAAAAAGAAATCGCACCCTGCTTTAGAAACAACAGTTTGCTGTATCGATTATACAGCAGAGGAAACCACAGATTTTCAGGCATAAATGCATTCTATGACACCAAAAAGAAATAAAATCCATGATAGATAGAAAGGAAATTGCAAATGCATTTGAAAGAATTTACCAAGAGCAGTAAATTGGTCTATGAAGCAAAAATTTTTCATGTAACAAGAGATACTGCGGAATTGGAAGATGGCAGATGGGTACAGCGTGATGTGGTACACCACAGCGGTGGTGTTTGTGTCGTACCACTGACGGAGCGGCACACTGTCCTCCTGGTACAGCAATACCGCTATCCATTCCACGAAGTCACGCTGGAGATTCCTGCCGGAAAGCGGGAAAAAGGAGAAGACCCACTGCAATGCGGTCTGCGGGAACTACGGGAAGAGGTCGGATGTACCTGCAAAAAGTATACAGAACTCGGCTACCTCTATCCGACACCGGCTTATAATACAGAGGTCATTTATATGTACCTCGCACAGGAACTCTCCCAGCCCATGCAGCAGGAATTGGATGCCGGTGAATTTCTGGATGTCATAGAACTGCCATTGGAAGATGTGGTGCAAATGGTGATGGATGGAAAAATTCCAGATGCAAAAACGCAGACTGCCATCCTGAAAACCTGGATGCTGCTGCAAATTCAAGGAAAAAAATAAGGACAGCCTGCTGCTTTCAAGCAGGTTGTCCCAAAGAAAACAAAGCAAATATCAATGGTTAGAAATTAAACATTTTGCGTCTGTTCCATGTTTTGTGCAGATTCCGTTTCCGCTTCCATCAGTGCCAGGTGCTGTTTATAGGTTTCCATAATCTGTGCCTCCATTTCTTTTCTGGCAGCAGCAGAAATCGGATGTACAATATCCCGGAATACACCATTTTCATCTTTTCGGCTTGGCATTGCAACAAAAAGACGTTCATCGCCCTGCACAATTTTGATGTCATGTACGGCAATCATATTGTCCAGCGTGATAGAAACAACTGCACGCAGCCGTCCCTCTGTGATGATTCTTCTGATTTTGATATCCGTGATTTCCATAAGATGACCCTCCTTTTAGACAGCGTAACCAGACTTGCAGCTGTGGCTACGATACCGGTGTTTCCCCGTATCCGCAGCTCATGGATAGTATGGGAAAAACCGGACAGACTATGCACATATTCCTTCCAGTTCCGTTTCTTTTTTTGGAACAGAAAGAATATGGATATAAGTATACAC
>DYCW01000308.1 GCA_019417865.1 Ruminococcus sp.
TATAATGGATAGTAAGAAACCACCAACTGCACCTCGTAAGTGCCCCCGATCCACTTTCCAGCACACGGTTTGAAAGATGGTCGGCACTTCTACATGATTTCCAATATAAAAATAAAAGGAGAATCTGCTATGTATCGAAAAAGCATCTTATATCTGACACTGACTGCCTGTCTCCTCTTCAGCGGCTGTGGAATAGGAGACCTAAAAAAACAAACAACCACCTCCGTACCAGAGGAAACCACTGCTCCGGAAACATCCCCCACAGCAGAGGAAAACATTTCTGTTGGGTATATCAACGTGCCCGACAATGAAACTGCTGTTGATCTATATTCAGAAGCCGAGGGCGGAACAATACTTGCAAAAATGTTCCATCAGGATCCTGTTACCGTCTACTCCATTGCCACAGACTGGGCGAAAATTTCCTACGGCGGCATGATGGGCTTTGTAGAACTAAAGTATCTTTCCTTCACAGAACCAACCGAAGTGATACAGACCACTGAAGCCCAGACACCCGAACAGCCAACAGCCGCCGCTGCGAACAACAGCCCTGCCAATATTGAACAGAATGTCAATGTGATTTTTATCAGTGATGGAGACGGCTTCCAGATTGCAGAACCAACTTATTATGCAGACTATGTTTCTGATGTCAGAAATGCTTGGTGCTCCGCACAGTCTATCTACATCTTTTCGCAACCGGATGTCAACAGTGAAAAGCGGGAAGCGAATATGCTGTATTACGGGGATACGCTAACGGTAGAAGGCAGTGTCGGCGAATGGTACTATATCAGTACAGACAGCGGAAATGGTTATAATCTACACGGATATGTAAAGCAGAAATATATCACGTTCGGTGACAGTCCTGCTGCACCCGAACCAGCAAATGCCACACATGGCTGCGTCAATGTAGGAAGTGCCAATGTCAGAAGCTCCCCCAACAAAGAAAATAACAGCAATGTTCTATTTACGCTGCATCAAGGAGATACTTTTGACGTACTCAGCTACGACGGATACTGGTATCAGATCAACTATAATGGCACCATCTGCTATATCAGTCATAAAATGGTGGAGGTCTGGTGAATACTGCCATACCTCCCGCAAAAACGGAGAACAATATGAAAAAGAAACCTTTCATCCGGACACAAGATAAAATGCTTCTCGCTACGCTTCTCATCTCCATTCTGGCATTGCTCATTTCCCTTGCCACACTGGTTCTATCGCTGTTTTTATATTGGAATGGACAATCGCAGGCGGAATCTACGGCAGTTTCCGCCTTACCCACTACGGACAGCCAGACGATTCCGGCAAATGCAACAACTTCTGTATCAAATATCCTGTCCGAAGCCACAACCACTGCAACGACAGTAACTTCAGCGACAACTGCTACTACAACCACAGTGACAACAGAACCCCCGGTCACGATCTGCACGGAGCTTTCTGATATTCTGGAAAGCAATGGTTACACGATACAAGATCTCGGCGATAGCAAACAGCTGATCGCAGCGATTTCCGATGGTTGTTCCTGCACAGTATACGGTTTTTCGGAAACCAATCATAACTGGACAATGGATTTTGTCACAAGCGGCTGTGTGGGGAAGAATGGTGTTTCTGCGGAAAGCCGGGAGGGCGACTATCGTACCCCAAAGGGATTGTTTCCGCTCGGTTTTGCCTTTGGAACAGAGAATTTGACAGATCTCTCTATTCCTTATCGACAGCTCAATGAAAACTGCTACTGGGTAGACGACCCAGAATCGGCGTATTACAACCAGTGGCAGGAAACGACAAATATCACTTGGAACAGTGCAGAGCACCTCATAGATTACGCAACCAGCTATCGATATACGGTTGTAGTCAACTACAATATGAATCCCATTGTGCCCTATGCCGGTTCTGCTATTTTTTTGCACTGTGCAACTGGTTCTTACACTGCCGGCTGTATTGCTGTCCCAACATCCGATATGCGGAACATTCTGTACTGGTTGGATGAAAAAAGTTCCCCATTGATTCTGACTTCCTAACATCACACGGATACAAAAAGCCCCGTCTGCCAATTTTAATCTTGGCACAACGGGGCTTTTCCTGTTTTAGTTTTATGTAAGAAACAACTTAGTCGATGGTTACGATCTCGCCGTACAACTCTCTCGGAGCAGAAACCGCATTGGACTCATCGGTGTCAATGTGCATTGCCAGTGCATAAGAATCCGATACACGACATACTACATCGCCCAGAATGGCCTTTCTGCCGTCGGTATCCAGCTTTACCCATACAACATCTTTATCCTGAATGCCCATTTCGGCAGCATCTGCTGTTGTCAGGTGAATATGCCGCTTTGCAACAATCACGCCCTCAGAGATTTCGATTTCGCCAGCTGGACCAACAATCTTACATGCACCGGAACCAGCTACATCTCCAGATTCCCGAATCGGTGCAGCGATACCAATCGAACGGGCATCGGTTGCAGACAGTTCCACCTGGTTTGCCTTCCGGAACGGACCAAGGATGGAAACATTCGGCAGGGACTTCTTCGGTCCAACGATGGTAACACGCTCTTCACTTGCGAACTGTCCCGGCTGTGACAGCATCTTCTTGACGGTCAGTTCCTTGCCTTCACCGAACAGAATTGCAAATGCTTCTGCGGTCAGGTGAACGTGTCTTGCGGATGTTTCTACAATAAATTTCTTTGCCATGGGAATACCCTCCAATTATTTGATTGTTCTCTCTTATTTTACTACGTTTTTTGAATTTCGTCAATAGGATTTTCACGAATTTTGGGTTACTTCTTCCGCAGCTTTGCCACGAAAAAGCCCTCATACTGCACATCTGGACAAACACACAGCGTCCCAGCAAGTGAACTCGGCAGCAATGGCAGCGTTTCCATACCATCAAACACAATCGGCAACAGTTCCATCTGTCCACCGTCCAACACTGCCTGTACCTGTGCTTCGTTCTCCTCTGGCAGAATGGAACAAGTGGAATACACCATCTCTTGCCCCTTTTTCAATAGGGTACACGCCTTTTTCAGCAAGGCACGCTGTGTCTTTACGGTCTTCTGTACCAGTGCTGCGGAAAAATTCTGTAAGCCTGCTCCCGTTTGTAGGGAAAGTGTTCCGCTGCCGCTGCAAGGAGCATCCAGCAGAATGCGATCAAAAGAAAAATACGGACTGAGTCGTCTGGCATCTGTCACCATGACATTGACACGTTTCGCTCCCTGCTTTTCCACATTATACTTTAGTTTTTCTGCCCGCATCGGGTGCAGCTCGCACGCCATAATATTCGCCTGATTCTGCGTCATGGCTGCCATTTGCGTCGTTTTCCCACCGGGAGCAGCCGTCATATCCAGAATTTCCTGCTTTGGCTGTGGCTGAAGAACCACAGGCGGGAGCATGGAAGAAAGACTTTGCAAATAAATTTCCCCTGCCGCATAGCACGGCAAAACTCGCAGCTGTGCTTCCTGTACATCGGCAGCACAACAAAATGCCGTATCGCTCCAGGCAACTGGTGTGACCGTAATGCCTGCTGCCTGAAGCTGTTCCAACACAGCCGATACATCTGCCTTTAGCGGATTCACCCGAAATGTTACCGTTCTCTGTGCTGCATATCCGGCAAGAATACGTGCGGTCTGTTCTGCCGGATAACTTGCCGCCAACCGTTCTAGCAGGTACGACGGCAGGGTATTATTTTGTTCCATCCTGTTCCGCTCCTTTTGGTGTTTCTGGCGATACTGACTTCTGCTGTTTTACAATCTGCTCCGACTGTGGATCCGTCCGAATGGCAAACCAAAAGGTAGAACCCTCTCCCAGCTTGCTGTTGACACCGTAATCATAGTTGTGCAGCTTGAGAATTGCTTTGACAATGGATAATCCCAAACCCGTTCCAACGACCTCTCGTTTATGATTTTCCGAACGGTAGTACTTGTCAAAAATCAGCTTGATTTTGTCTTCTTCAATCCCATCGCCCGTATCCCGCACTTCAATTCGGACACCGTCCGGCAAGTTAATCTGCCGCAAAAAGACCTGCTTGTCCTCTTTTGAAGTATAATTGATGGCATTATTGATCAGATTGCAAATGACTCGTTCTATCGCTCCGGCATCACAGCACACCATGCGAGGAGCATCGGGGGTAAAGTGCAAATGATACCCCATCTGTTCTGAAATGCCCTGATACCGGTTTGCAATCTCTGCCAACCGCTGCGAAATATCAAAGGTCGTAAATTCCAGCTTCTTTGTACCGCTTTCGAGTTTCGACAAATCCAGCATATCATTGACCAGCAGGGAAAGTCGATCTGTTTCCTCAATAATAACCTGCAAATGTTTTTCCCGCTTTACTGGATTGTCCCCAGATAAATCCCGTATCATCTCTGCATAGGCTTTCATCATTGTCAGCGGGGTTCGCATATCGTGAGAAACGTTGGCAATTAAATCCCGCTGCATTTCGTCTGTTCGGGACAGCTCATGCTCTGCATATGTCAACGCCTCCGCCAGTTCGTCTACTTCTGCACAGCCACCACCCTCGAACTTTGTCTCATAGTCACCATGTGCCAGCCGCTTTGCAGAACGAGTCAAGCGAGTAATCGGCACACCAATGTGCGTCGCTGCCAAAAAGGACAGTACGCAGCCGAAAAACGCCATCGCAATGGTAATAATCATTGTTTGCCGCTGTAAAATCGAAACGGTGGACTGTACTGGCACCAACCGAGCATTCAGCAGCAGATAGCCAACTGTTTCCCCCGTATCGCTGTCCAGAATCCAGTTGCCATAGACAACCGTCTGCGTTTGCAGCTGCTCATTGTAAATAGAACGGCAGATATAACCATTCTCACTGTGTTTTAGATCCATCAAAAAGAAATAGACATCCTGATTGTTATGCAGTAAACATTTCTGTGCGGAAACACAGTGCTGATAGGTTTCCTGTCCGTCTGTGTTCAAGATGGAGATACACATCTCATTCCGCATTGCCAGCTCCTCTGCCAGCGTTGAAAAATTTTCCTGCTGGCAAGACTGTGTCAGGATTTTTGCAGATTTGGCAATGTCCGTGATTTTAAACGCCTCATAAAAACGTTCCAGAAACACCACTTGTAAAATCCACATAAGAATAAAGACAATGCATACAAACATCATAAAAAACAACCAGATTTTCACACGGATCGTCAGATTCCGATCCATCTGGAGATTAGGCATCCGGATCAAACTTATATCCCATTCCTCTCAAGGTCACGATGAATTTTCGATATCCCCCAAGACTGCCACGCAGCATTTTAATATGCGTATCCACGGTGCGGTCATCTCCAAAGAAATCATAGCCCCAGACAGCTTCCAGCAATTTATCTCTGGAAAGTGCCAATCCCTTATTTTTTACCAGATAAAACAACAGATCATATTCCTTCGGTGTCATGG
>DYCW01000309.1 GCA_019417865.1 Ruminococcus sp.
GGTTAATAAGGAGACTGGTGCGATTTCTCACCGCCATTTCTACAATTTATGCGATATCTTGCAAAAGGGTGACTTACTGGTCATGAATGATTCCCGTGTTTTGCCGGCAAGACTTTACGGGGAAAAAGTAGACAATGGCACTTTCATTGAGTTTCTGCTGCTGGAGCAAAAAGGGGACAAGTGTTGGGAAATCATTTGCCGTCCTGGTAAAAAAGCAAAGGTTGGCACACGCTTTTCTTTTGGTGGTGGAAAACTGTTGGCAGAAGTGATAGAAGTAAAGCCGGATGGAAATCGGATTGTACAGTTTCAGTGTGACGATAATTTTTATACAGTGCTGGATGAAATTGGACAAATGCCACTTCCACCGTACATCACAAAAAAATTAGAGGATAAAGAACGCTATCAGACCGTCTATTCCAGAGAACTTGGTTCTGCAGCAGCTCCCACTGCTGGACTGCATTTTACAAAAGAAATGTTGCAAACATTGCAAGAAAAAGGCATTAACACTGCATTTGTGACCTTGCATGTTGGACTTGGTACATTTCGTCCTGTCAAGGAAGACGATGTCTTACAGCATAAAATGCACAGTGAACATTATCATCTGCCGCAGGAAACAGTAGATAAAATTTTGCAAACAAAACAAAATGGTGGACGTGTTATTGCAGTTGGTACAACTTCCTGTCGAACACTGGAAGCCGTTGCAACGATGCATAATGGTGTATTAGAAGCAGCAGACGGCTATACCGATATTTTTATCTATCCGGGTTATTCATTTAAAGTGCTGGATGGCTTAATCACAAATTTTCATCTGCCAGAAAGTACATTGATCATGCTGGTATCCGCTTTGCTGGGCTATAAAAAAACAATGCACGCTTATGAAGTCGCTGTGCAGGAACAATACCGCTTTTTTAGCTTCGGCGATGCAATGTGTATTTTGTAATGGAAAATATCTGCCAAACATACAGCAAGGTATTTTTAAGAAAACCTCCTGAAAAAGAAATGAATCGAAACTTTTTAAGCAAATAACCTGAAAATGATTTAAAATATTGCAAATCGCATTGACAAATAAAGAAATAGCATGCTACAATAAACAAAAAGAAGGAATCTTCATTTTCTGCTTGCAGTTAGTGTGGGAAATAAATCAGACAAGCAGCAATGTGATTCCAGGGAGGGTGTTATGCATATTTTCGATATCATCGGTCCTGTTATGATTGGACCATCCAGTTCGCATACAGCCGGTGCAGCAAAAATCGGATATGTGACAAGAAAATTATTAGGAGAACGCCCGGTAAAAGCAGAAATTATGCTGCATGGCTCTTTTTGTGCAACGGGTTCTGGACATGGCACAGATCGTGCAATTGTAGCGGGATTGCTCGGCTATAAGCCGGATGATGAACGTCTGCCCAATAGTTTTGCTGAAGCGAAGCAAGTAGGGTTCGCATTTGAGCTGACACATGGTGTAATTCGAAATGCCCATCCAAACACGGCAAAAATTCATGTTTTTGGAGAAAGTGGGAAAGAGTTGGAAGTTGTAGGTGCTTCTGTCGGCGGCGGTCGAATCCGCATTTGTGAAATCGATGGGATTTGTACAAACTTCTCTGGCGAATATAATACCATTATTGTACATAATATGGATACACCAGGGCATGTTGCACAGGTTACCACTGTATTGTCACAAAAGAATGTGAACATTGCTTCCATGCAGCTTTATCGTAATACACAGGGTGGTTATGCGGTTATGATTATTGAGTGTGATGACACCATTCCGGATAATATGCTGGCATGGCTGAAAGATCTGGATGGCATTATTAAGATTACCAGCTACAATGCCGAAGAGGGGGTATGAGTACATGGGACTGAAATCTGTTGCAGAATTGATAGCAGCTTGTAAAGCATCAGAAAAATCATTGTGGGAAATCATTCTGATGCAGGATTTGGATATCGACACGCCTGCCGCCAGAGCATTGTCCATGCAAAAAATGGAGCATATGTGGGATGTGATGTGTGCTTCTGTGGAAAATTACGATAAAGAACGGCGTTCTTTCAGCGGTCTGGTTGGCGGAGATGGTGCACAGTATTTGGAAGCCTTGCATACGGGGAATATGATGTGCGGTCGTTATTTCAACCAGGCCATTGCCACCGCATTAAAAGTGAGTGAGTGTAACGCCTGTATGAAACAAATTGTAGCAGCACCGACTGCTGGTTCTTGCGGTGTGATACCAGCTGCTTTCATTCCCTATCAAGAAGAATATCATGCAACAAAAGAAGAGATGCTGCATGCACTTTATGTTGCAGGAGGATTTGGCAATATCATTGCAGAACGAGCCTCTATTTCTGGTGCGGAAGCAGGATGTCAGGCAGAGATCGGTGCTGCTTCTGCCATGGCAGCGGCAGCATTGACATTTTTGTGTGGCGGTACGCCAGAAGCATGTGGAAATGCATGTGCAATGGCATTAAAAAATCTGCTTGGTTTGGTTTGCGATCCGGTTGCCGGATTGGTAGAAGTGCCTTGTGTAAAACGAAATGTAGTAGGCGTTGTCAATGCCATTGCTTGTGCCAATATGGCAATTGCCGGCATCACAAGCCGGATTCCGGCAGATGAAGTGATTGATGCAATGGCGGATGTTGGACGACATATGCCCGAAACGTTGCGGGAAACTGCAACTGGAGGTTTGGCAGTCACGCCGACTGCACAGAAAGTAGTGGAGATGCTTTCCAAAAGTGCAAGTGCAGATGAAAACCTATTTCAGGAAATGTAATTTACAAAAAATTAATCTAATTAAAATCTCATGTACAAAAACAAAGCGTATAATATAACACATGAAGGCCTTAAAATGTAATAACCACTTGGAACAATGACGTCCCATGCAGTGAGCAATTACTGTATGCGGACGTTTTTTATTTGAGATAGGTTTCAAGTGAGGAGACACCGGTGTTTGTGTAATTATATATTTATGCAAATCTATTTTTATGCAAAACTGCAAGACATCGCAGAAAAACAAATTTGAGGAGGACAAAATCAATGAATTCTGGTAGCGTTGCATTTGTAATTATTTGTGCAGCTTTGGTATTTTTTATGACACCGGGCTTATCGTATTTCTATGGCGGCTTGGTTCGCCGCAAAAATGCAGTAAACACAATGTTTGCTTCTGTTATTACGATTGGTACAGGAATTGTAATGTGGGTATTGTTCGGATATTCCCTTTCGTTTGGAACGGATCATTTTGGCGTAATTGGTGATTTTAGCTGGCTTGGTTTGGAAGGTGTATCCAAGACGGAACCGTATGTAGAAGGACAGCAAATACCAAACATGGTGTTTTGCCTGTTTCAGATGATGTTTGCTGTGATTACACCAGCGTTAATCACAGGTGCAGTTGCTGGAAGAATGCGGTTTAAATCTTTATTTTTCTTCATTATTTTCTGGAGTGTCATTGTCTATTATCCAATGGCACATATGGTA
>DYCW01000031.1 GCA_019417865.1 Ruminococcus sp.
GTACATACATATACAACGGATGAATTTGAAAAAAAGAATTGGATCAATGGGAAGCAGAACAAGAAATTTCTTCTCTTAAGTGAAAAATACCCTTACCGGATAAAAATTTGGTAAGGGTATTTTTTCTATTCGTCTGCCTATTGGACGGTCAGCGAATCTATTACTATGATAGCACATTTCATTGTAGTTTTTTGTCGATACTTGCAACGTGCTGCAAAATTTGCTCCAGCGTGTCGGGATTGTCGGCGTTGCTGCTGTCGGATTTGTCGCTTTTGTCGGAATCACTTGTGGCAGCAAAGCCGTTTAAACCAGCATTTTTGATGATTTTCGGATAATCGATATAGGCATAGTCCAAATCAACCTCTGTATTAATACCGTAAATGGTACCTGTACCAGACTGCCAGATGCCATAGTCACCAGTATAGCCACAGCTTCCTCGGTAGTCTGCACACCAGATTGTATATGTGTTCCTTACGCTCTCTGACACATATCCATTCAAATAGAATGTGCTGCAATACAAGCCAGCAAAATATCCAGCTTTTTCAATTTCGTCACAAAACGCCTGTACAATGTCGCTGCAAACTTTTTTCCCTAATTTCTCCAAACGGTAGATCACATTTCCGTTGCTATCATACGGATTCTCTAAATCAAAATAGATAGGATATTCAAACGTTTTCCCTTTGATAATTTGCAAGCATACCTGTGCTTCTTTTTTTGCTTCTTCTACGCTTTCAGCGTATGAAAACCAATAAACGCCACATGGTACGCTATTAGATTTGCATCCAGCATAGTTATTTTCAAACTGTTTATCTTTTTGGGATAACTCTTTCCCATATCCTGCACGGATGATAGCGAACTTGACACCGTCTGTCTTGACATGCGACCAGTTAATGTTTCCCTGATGTTCTGAAACGTCAATGCCAAAAATACCGCTTGATGGTTCAAAATCGGCGTTTTTTGAGATGTTATAGTAGCGATAGAAATCATCCGTCACCGTTCCGTTTCCGTGCACCTCATCGCCATACCACTTGCCGGATGTCCGCACGTCTACGTGTGTGTACTGATAGCTGCTATCAATATTTGCAATACCAGTGAAGCCGATGTCCTGTGCAGCACAACAGACAAGCTTCGAGCTGATAATACTTCCATCCTGTGCATAGCAGCAAATATCCGCAGCCGTTCCTTTGGTATGCTGTCCGGATCCAGTACCACCCACATTTTTGTCATGAGTAGGGCAGCGATAGCCGCTTGTCACAATGATTTTACTGCAATGAAAGGCAGCGTGAAGCTGTTCCAGCTTTTCAATTAACTCGCTGGAAATCAAAATGTAATGTGTACCACCGCATCCACAGCCAAATTCTCGTACATTAAAATGAGCAGATAGTTGTGTGCTATCTGTATTTTTATAAGTATTCACTGCCATCTATATCATCCTTTCAAAAAATATTTTGGAAAATTTGAAAAAAGTCTTGACAATACGCATAATGCGTGTTATAATAGATAAAGTTACGATTCCGATGCATGGAAAAGACCTTGACCCAAAAACCTACTTATCGATCCTGAAGCAGGCAGGGCTGAAATAAGCCGCTGCCGCCCTTCGGGGCTGTTATATTTCCTTTCCCCCTAATTAAAAAAAGATGGAGGTATTTTTATGAAGCTCTCTTATCCTGTCTGCATTTATCCCAATGATACAGAACCGGGGTATACTGCCATTGTCCCAGATTTGGCAGGCTGTGTAACTTGCGGCGATACCATACAAGATGTATTTGAAATGGCAGTCGATGCGGCATCGGGATGGGTATTGACTGAATTAGAAGACGGCAATCCTGTACCGAAAGCAAGCAATATTCAAGAGGTTCATGCAAACGAATATCCAGATGGCTTTGTAAGTATGCTGATTTTAGATATGGATACCTATGCAGAAAAATACGGAGAAAAAGCCGTCCGAAAGAACTGCACCATTCCTGCTTGGTTAAATACGCTTGCAGAAAAGAATCGTGTTAATTTTTCAGCAGTGCTACAAGAAGCTCTGGTTCAGAAATTGCATATCCAGTAAAGCAACTTCTACCCCAGTGGGGCAGAAGTGAAAAGCCGTCCGGCAGTCTTCACGCTGTCGGGCGGTTTTTTGTATGTATCATTCCACTTCTGGCAGTCCTGCAATGGATGTCAAAACCGACAGCACGCCAGCCAACAGGGCAGCACTGCCCACATACATCCAGTTGACCTCTTCCATGGCAGCTGCCACGCCTACGGTTGCAATTGCCGTTTGTGCAAAGGTCTTCACTGCTCTGATTGCCGCTGCCTTTGCCCACGATTTCCAATCTCTACGCATTGTTATTCCTCCTTGTTTGTTGGCAGTTCCATGAACTCAACATGCAACTTTGTCATGACACCGTTGCCGCCCAATTCATGATATTGATTGTACATATTTTCAAAGTTTTCCTTTGCATATACCGGAGCATATCCCAGCTCCGTATACTTGTTATAGCTGTGCAGCATTCTGTCTCGCAAAAGGGCTTGTACTCCCTTTTCCAAGGCTTTCTGCTGGGCTTCCTGTTGATGCAGACGGGACAAAATCGCCCGTGTACCAATGCCAAGAATACCGGACGCACTGAGAATCGACAGAATGATGGTAATGATACTGTTCAATGGCTTCTCCTTTCCTCAATAATTCAGATACTCAATCTTATTGTAAGTGAAATTGCTGTTGTCAGACTTTGCAGTGCCGTCTATGTACAGATAATAGGTTCCTGCTTCTACCGTCCCCATGCTGATGATATGGTCCCGAAGAGACGTATTTCCTGCAAAAACAAATGTGGATGTATAGGCAAAATCACTTGTAAGAATCTTTTCGGTTGCAGCTGAAATGCTGTCCGCAGCAATCAGCCGGATATTCAATGTCTGATTGATCCAGTTGCTCAAAGAAGCATTGACGGTAACCAATACTTTTCCGGCATTCAGAGCCATCGGACTTGCAAACAAAATGCCTGTGTTGCAATCAGTGCTTGTCCAGTTGCCGACATTGATGCCATATAGAGATGATTCATCTCCGATATAGCTGTTTTGTGCATCGATACCGCCCCACTTTTCCACAACCTCTGAAAGCGATAAAACAGCAGAATCTGCTGATTCATAGATGTATACACTGCTGCCGTATGCGGTCAGTGTGTCGTTTTTGCTGGTGCTTCCGCTGCTGTCCAGTAAGATAGATTCATTTACAGAGCCACCGGTCTGTGAAATTTGCAGCACCTTTGGAACAAGGTCGTTCAGCGTTTCATCGCTGTTTGATGGTACGCCCATCGTGGTGAGATTTGCTGCCAGCTGGTCACGCAGCTGGTCTAATGTCGTCAAAAGCTGTGCAATGGTTGCCATTATTCGCTCACCCCCACGATGTTTTCCAGTGCGGTCTGGATGTCACCTACACTGGTTTCCAGATCGGTAATGCGTTTACTGAGACCGATATCTGCTTCTTTATACTCTGTCGAAAAAGTTGATAAATATTTCGACAGAGTAACCTGAATATCATCCAGATAGGCTTTATTTGCATGCGTATGGGTAGTTTCCTGTAAGGCTGCAACTGCTGTTTGCAGGACGGAAATAGATGTCTCTACTTCTGTTAGATCTACGGAATCGCTGCCCGTTCCATCCTTTCCATTTTTGATTTCTGCGGAAGTGGTTCCATTTTTATCGGTAACTGTAATCGTTGCCCCTGTTTCGGTCTGCTCAACGGTTACAGTCGGAGAAAATCCATCTGCTCCAGCATCACCCTTTTCTCCTTTCTCACCGGGAAGACCTTGCTCTCCCGTATCGCCCTTTTCGCCTTTCTCACCGGGCGGACCTTGCTCTCCCGTGTCGCCTTTTTCGCCTTTCTCACCGGGCGGACCTTGCTCTCCGGTATCGCCCTTTTCGCCTTTCTCACCGGGCGGACCTTGCTCTCCGGTATCGCCCTTTTCTCCTTTCTCACCGGGCAGACCTTGTGCTCCCGTGTCTCCCTTTTCGCCTTTCTCACCGGGCGGACCTTGCTCTCCCGTATCGCCCTTTTCCCCCTGCAGGGAAGTAAGCCATTGTTCCTCTGTTCCAATAAACCCAGACTGCACCGCCAGTTCATAGGCAGAAGCACCGTCTTTTCCGTTTTCCAGAGAAGCTGCTTTCTCATCCAACTTTTGCAGCAGCTGTGCATATAAATCAGGCGTGGGCGGAACAGGGGTGCTGCCATCGGATAGAAATCCGGAGGGCTTGATTTGCAGGGTAACCGGGACAGTGGTTGCACGCAACGCTTCTGTATTGTTTGGAGCATACCCGAACACACTCATTTTTACTGGTCCGGCATGCAGCTCAGATGGCAGCAGGCAGGAGGTGCCGTCTGTCCCCAGAACCAGATGAAACGTCTCACAGCACTGGGTGAACTGTACGACTTTATGCAGTTCTTTCCATGCACCGCCGAAGAGAAAGTGCAGGGTAACGAATGCAATCTGGTCGGAGGCAATGGTTTCCCGCTCCAGACACTCAATTTTTTGGTTTTGAATCAGAAATTTTATCATGTGGTTTTCACCTCGTTCCAGACGTAGTTTTCATTGTCGTACTCTAAATAGCCGTCAAGGCACTGAATTTTTTGCAGATAACCATTGTGCTGATGGTCACCTGTCTGAATCCAGTTGTTTGGTTTGGTGATGGCTGCCCACTGTTCCAGACTGCCCTCATAGGTGATTGTACGCAGACTGGAACAATAGCTGAATACGTTTTCCCCGATTGTTTTGCAGTTTGCAGAAATGGTAAAGCTGTTGAGGGAATTACAGCCCGTAAACATAAAGGATCCGATCAGGCTGCTTTCGATGCGGACGGTTTCCAAGGCGACACATTTTGAAAATGCATAATCTCCAATCGTAGTCACATTGGACGGAATCAAGAGTTCTGTGATGGCATTATGGGAAAATGCGTACTTTTCTATGGAACGTACACTGGTCGGAATGGTGAGTGCCGTTAAGCCGTGTGCAACATATAAATTGTCATCGTAAGGGCTAACGGAATGAGACCCAATTTCCGTAAGTGTAGAGGGGAGGGCAATGGAGGTCATATTGTAG
>DYCW01000310.1 GCA_019417865.1 Ruminococcus sp.
GATGTCAATTCTGTACAATATGCAAACGTATTATTCGGCAGTTCCGTAATACACTCTGGAATGGTGACAGATTGCAGGGATTGGCAGTAGAAAAATACGTCCTCTCCCAGCTCTGTGATATTTTGCATGTCTATACTCTTTAGCGAGGCGGCTCCGGTAAAGCTCCAGTCCTCCAGGCGGGTACAGCCATCCGGCACAACGTAATCCACCTGTTTATGGGCATCTGGATACTTGATCAAAACAGAACCGTCTGCGTTGAACAATATGCCATCTTGATCCTGATAGTTTGGATTGCCGTCCGCCACTTGAATTTCCTGTAATGCGGTACAGCCTTCAAAGACAAAATCGCCAACCGTTGTACAGGATGCTGGAATTTCAATGGTTTCCAGTGCAGAGCAGCCTTCAAAGGCATAGGTTTCCATTGATTGCAGCTGAGCTGGAAAGTCTATTTCCTTCAACGCCGTACATTGATAGAAGGATTCCTGTCCAATGGTGGTCAGACTCTCCGGCAATGTTATGGTTTCCAATGCAGTACAGCCATAAAATGTCCCGGTGGGCAGGGTCTCCAAGTGATTCGGCAGCTGGACATCTGTCAGGGCGGTGCACGCTTCCAGTGTACCATTTCCGAATGTTGTCACCGAATCCGGTATCCGTAAACTGGTCAGGACAGAACACCCGTAAAAGGCACTGTCTTGAATGGTGGTAATGGTATCCGGCAAAGTCAGCGACTGCAACAGAAAGCATTCTGAAAAGGCACCTTCTTTGATCCCCGTAATCTTCACACCGTCTACTTCCGCTGGCACCTCCACAGAAGTGGCAGACTGAAAGCAGTTTTTAATCCATGCCGTACCATCCTCCTGTACCTCCAGTGTAATATCATCTACCACCCAGTCATCTTCTTCTGTAACAGGGCCTTCTGCCCAAACAGATAACGGCAGGGACGAAAGCAGCAGTACACTGCCCAACAAGCTGCAAACCGTCTGTTTCCATTGTATCATGATTGTTCCTCCGTCTGTTCCTCCTTCTGCTCTGGTTCTGCTGTAGCGGTTTCCTTCTTTGGATTCTTTCCAGTCCGCAGTCCGCTCAGAATCAGCACGACACCAATCACCAATACGACTCCACTCATCCCAAGCAGTAGGTACTTGCTGTTGAAACGCTTCTCTTTTTCTTCGGTAATCACTACATTGCTGTCATTCTCTCCGCCAACCTGTTCTGTTGCAGACAGATCTTCTTTATCCCGACCGCCTCTTACAATATCCGCATCCTGTACGGTCACGAAAGAAAACGAATTTTGATAGCTGTACTCCTCATCGCTGTCAGTTGCATATCTCTGTGCCGCAGAACCAGACTCTCCGTAAATGGTAAAGTTTTTTACAGTGGTTTGCATGTCTGACTGATAGCCAAACGCACTATAACCGATTTCCTCTACACTGGCAGGGATTGTAATTTCCTGCAAACCTGTCCCGGCAAAAGCAGCCTGTCCAATGGTAGTCAATCCGGTCGGCAGAGCCACTTCCGTCATACCGGTACAGTTGGCAAAAGCAGCATTGCCGATATAGGTCAACTCTGCTGGCAGCGTCCATTCTGTTATGTTTTCACAATACGCAAAGGCATAATCACAGATTTCCACCACACTATCTGGTATCGAAATGCTGGAAAGTGTATCATACGCAAATACCCAGTCATCTATATACTGCAAACCGTCTGGCAGTTGAATTTCCTGCAAATTCGTACACTTGGCAAATGCAGCATAATACAATTCTTTTACACCGTCCGGTACCGTATAGCTGGTTGCTGGCAGTGCGGGCGGATATGCCATCAAGCAATCATCCTTCTTCCGGAAGAGTACGCCGTCTTGTGCATAGTATGTCTCACTGTCTTCTGCAACCGCAAATTCTTTCAAATTGTCGCAGTCAAAGAATGCACTTTCGCCGATTTCTGTAATAGAAGCGGGAATCGTAATTTTCTCCAACGTGTCACAATTATAAAATGTATCTGCGGAAATACCGGCAATGACGGTACCATCCAGTTCTTCCGGCAATACAATTTCAGTATCCTTGCCTGTGTAGCCAGTCAGGTATCCTTTCAGAGTTTCGCTGTCCACCTCATAGGTATAGTCACCGCTGGTGCCCTCCGCTGAAGCAGGAATAACCGCTACCGCTGAACCTGCTGACATACCAGCAAGCAGCAGGGAAATCGAAAAAATAGAAAATAATCGATGTTTCATATCGTTTTTATCGTCCGAATGGGACAACCTCCTTTTCATTTCAAATCAAAGTACAAAATAGCAAACATAAGACAAAACGCCGCAGGCGAATCTTTTATTCTTTTTGCTTCTTTTTCTTTTTTCAGCAAAAAGAAAAAGAAGTGAGGGAATTGGGGGCGAGCAGCCCCCAATGACATGGCAAATTCGGATAAGAAAAGTGGAAGAAAGATAACGTCCATCGCCACTCTAAAAATATCTGATCGAATTTGTAAAAAGGCTGCAGCGGGGCGATGGACGATCTACACAGGCAAGCTGGGATCTCCCAGCCTTGCCGGCGGCGTTCAGACCGTTTCATTTAGAGCTGTATAGGAATGACTTCTTAGGTAAACCTTTTCCGAACTGTGCCGGCGAATCCGCTCCGCAGTGCACCGTTCCGCAAATTGTCTGATTGCATTTTTATTCCACTGTCACCGACTTTGCCAGATTTCTCGGCTTATCCACATCGTTGCCACGCAAAACAGCGGTATAATACGCAATCAATTGCAGCGGCACTACTGCCAGCATTGGCATCAGCAAATCATCAAATTCTGGCAAGCCAAATTTCCAATCCGCCACATCCGGATCTGGCTGATAGCTGTCCCGGCAAACCAGTACCACTTTTGCCCCTCTTGCCTTCACTTCCTTGATATTGCTGATGGTCTTTTCAAACAATGCCTTCTGTGTTGCAACCGCAATCACCGGCATCCCGTCCGAAATCAGCGAAATCGTACCATGCTTCAATTCCCCTGCTGCATAGGATTCCGAGTGAATATAGGAGATTTCCTTCAGTTTTAACGAACCCTCCATACTCAAGGCGTAGTCCAGACCTCTGCCGATATAAAGCAAACTGTCTGCAGTAATCAAAGAAGAAGCGATAAACTGTGTCTGCTTCTTATTCTGTAAAATTTCTTCAATATAATCCGGTGTCTGCTGTAACTCTGCCACCAGCTTCCGGCATTCTGCTTCATCAATCGTACCAGCTGCCAGTGCAAATTCAAATGCCAGCAGGTACATGACAGCAATCTGCACCATATATGCCTTCGTCGATGCCACCGCAATTTCGGGACCAGCATGGGTATAGATCAGCATATCCGCTTCCCTGGCGATGGAACTGCCTTTTGCATTGACAATTGCAAGCGTTTTTGCCCCTCTCTGCTTGGCAAGCCGCATTGCCGCCAGACTGTCTGCAGTTTCTCCGGACTGGGAAATGACAATCACCAGATCCTGATCCCCCAAAATCGGGTCACGATACCGAAATTCCGAAGCGATGTCCACCGTTACGGGGATTCTTGCCAGCTTTTCAATGACATACTGTCCCACCACACCGGCGTGCATTGCTGTACCGCAGGCAACCACAAAAATCCGATGGTATTGTTTGAGGCCCTCTGGTGTAATATTGCATTCCTCCAGATTCGGCAGACCGTCTCGAATCCGTGGAGCAATAGTGGTTTTAATGGCATTCGGCTGCTCGTGAATCTCCTTCAGCATAAAATGGGCATAGCCGCCCTTTTCGGCAGCATCCATATCCCAGTCCGCTGTTTTCCGTTCCTTCTGCACTTCTACGCCATAGGCATCATAGACTTTTACACCATTTTTTTCCAGGACTGCAATTTCTTCCTGCTCCAGCAGATAGTAATCGCTGGTATAGCGTAAAATCGCCGGCACATCCGAGGCAATAAAACTTTCCTTTTCGCCAAGTCCGACAATCAACGGACTTTCTTTTCGTGTTGCATAGACAACATTCGGATGGTCAGCAAAGATAACGCCCAATGCATAAGATCCCTCCAAATCCCGAATGGTATGGGAAATGGTTTCAATCGGGCTGCCGTTATAATTGTAATCCAGAAGCTTTGCAACCACTTCTGTATCCGTATCACTGGCAAAAGTCACACCCTTTGCAGACAGATACTCCTTTAGTTCCTTATAGTTTTCAATGATACCATTGTGTACAATGGTCACTCTTCCGCCGCTGTGGGGATGGGAATTCACATCAGATGGTTCCCCGTGTGTTGCCCAGCGTGTGTGTCCAATTCCAGCGTGCCCTTCCGGTCTGCCTTCCTGTTCCATTTTATAAATCAGATCTGCCAATCTGCCCTTTGATTTTGCCACTTCAATTTTGCCTGTTTCTGAAAAAACCGCAATGCCAGCCGAGTCGTAACCACGGTATTCCAGCTTTGTCAGACCGTTTATCAGTACATCGGTACAATTCCGACTGCCAACATAACCTACAATTCCGCACATCGTTCAAGTGCCTCCCTTTTGTTTGATATGATACATTATAACACGTTAACAGGGGAAATGCAAGAAAAAAGGGTGGGCTTTTCATCTCATTTTCACAAAGATAGGATACCACATTGGAACAGAACAAAACGAGTTCCCACTGATGCAAAAAGAGGCTGTGCCTCCATGCAACAGCCCCTTTCTGATCCGCTCAAGTATGAACGGTAATGTTCACTAAAATGTATTGTGCATCGCTTTGCCGCAGTGCAATCCATGCCCCCCGTATCTGCAATAACATCGGGCAGCGTTTTGGATTACGCAGACACCGAATCTTTGTTCCGGTAACCAATCCGAGATCCTGTAACCGCTGCCGCATTGCCGGCGGTACATGCAGAGAATACACCGTGCAGTCCGTTCCTGCCCGCAGCCGGTGCAGCGGAATCGGAAGCGGCCATACTTCTTCCATATCTACACCAACCCCTCCTGCCCTTATTCTATGCAGAAAGCAACAGATATGTTTCTCTTTTCGCAAATGTACACGTCTGGTACCCGCCAATACAGACAGTCACCGTCCTATTTGTCTTCCAGTTTCCATAGGGATTGGTTATGCCGAAAATACAGACAGATGCCAACCCCCAAAAAGGCAATCACAAAGAAAAACAAAGCCGCACCGCTTCCCTTTCCTGTTCCAAACAAAACAGTCAGAATACGGCTGTTCTGTGCTGCCATAATGGGTTCACAAATATGATCTACCGCAAATCCACCGAGTAAATAGCCGACCGGAATGGTAAAAAACTGAAAGGAATTTCGAACCGCATAAATTCTGCCCTGCATTGCTTCCGGGATGTGCAGCCGCAAGATAGCTTCCATATTGGTATTCATCCATGGAATGACAATCCAGCCCAAAAAACCGGCTACACTCCAAACCCAAACATTTCTGCCAAGAGCAAGCAATATATTTTCTGTACTCATGGAAAACAGCAGGCAATTACAGATCACCCTGACCCGGCTGTTCGGTTCTTTGCGAAAGGAGGCAAACAAACTGCCTGCCAGTGTGGATAGTCCGATGACCGTATTGACAATGCCCATGGCAGTCTGACTGCCACCAGCTCGAGAGAGCATCATCGCCGGAAAGGCTGCCTGATACATGGAGGCGACCAGATTGATGGCAGCCAGAAAACAGATAAGAGCAAAAATTCCACGTTGCTGTTTCAGCCAAACCACACCGCTTTTCACGGAAGCCAAAAACCGTTCCGCCGTTTCCTGCTTCGCCCGTTCCTGCTCCGGAATGGGAATCCAAAACAGCAGCGTCAGAAATGCAACGACAAATGTCCCAAGATCCAAGCAGAACACAATTCTAAGCCCGAAAACACCCAGAACAGCTGTCGTGATGATGGGGGTCAGAATCGTATTCACAGCATTGGAGAGATACCGCAAACCGCCTACCTTCTGATAGAACGACTTTGGCAGAATTCTTGTCACTGCCACCTCGGAAGCCGGCTGCTGTACTGTATTCATCAAGCCACTTACCGCATTCACAGCATAGATATGCCAGATGGCAAGCTGTCCGGTTTCCAGTAACAGCCATACCACTCCGGTGGATACTGCTGCGACGCTGTCACAAACCAGCATCGTCACCTTTTTGTTCCACCGGTCAGACAGTGCACCAGCAAACAAACTGCATACCACATAAGGGGCATACGAACACACCATCAGCATGGCCGTCATCAAAGCAGAACCCTTCTGCTGATAAGACCAGATAACCAATGCATAGGCAGTCATAGCACTGCCCAATGCAGAAAAAGACTGGCTGAGCCAAAGTGTCAAAAACACACGCATTTCATAAATCGTATGATAGATTTTCTTCATAAACCCTGCTCCTAACAAATAAAAATAAATTTTTTTGTTTGTATGCAGGGTCATTTGGAACAGAATCCGTTTTTTATGCATCCTGCTCTGTACAAGTCTGTTCCATCAAACCCTGCACAGAGCTGCTACGCTGCAAATTACCATAGATAATCCCTCCGTTTATCAGAAAGCCCATGTGCAGACATCTACACACAGGCTCTCCCATAGAATATCGTTTTACCACGGACGGTTGCCGCCGCCCCCGCCACTGGAAGAGGAAACTGCACTGCCACCGGAAAGCGTACCGCCGGTGCCATAACCATCCTCATTCAGTGTGCCGCTGTAGCTGCCGCCACTGTAGAGAGAAACGCTGCTGACATCGCTGCCATAATAGAACAGCATGGCATTCCCCATATTCATATCAGATGGTATGGTAATCATGCTGGAAACATTACCGCTGCTGTCTGCTGCGGCAAAGGTTGCCCCTGCCGTTGCTGAAACAGTACCGGAGAGATAGGAACTATTCGGCGATTCAAACATATCGCTGGAACCGCATCCCCAAACCGTACCGCCAGTGATAGAGAAGGTGTAGTTGCCATCACCCTTATCAAAAATACCGTTTCCACCACTGGTTGGACCATAAACCTGTACCGTACCACCTGAAATCATCAGATCGCCGTTGGAGTCCAGTCCGTCACCCTCCGCTCTGACAACCAGATAACCACCAGAGATCGTCAGTGTACCAGTGGAGGCACTCATACCGCCTCCCCAGCCGCCTTGTCCCCAGCCGCCAGTACTGCCGGAACCGGAACCATCATTGCCGCCTGCTGCATTCAAACCATCATCGGAGGCATTCACATGAATATTACCGCCGTTGATTTGCAAATCAGCTGCTTCCAATCCCTCATAGGAATTGGTAATGTTGATCGTGCCATCTTGAATATCCAGTTTTGTGTCTGCGTGCATACCGTCATCACCACTTGCCGCTGTGACGCTGCCGCCTGTCATGGTAATATTCGTTGCATGTACGCTGTCATCTGTGGAATCAATTGTAATCGTACCACCTGCAATGGTAATCGTACCTTCAATGGTATTGCCGCTGTCATCGGTACAGCCTGCCTTCAAACCCTTTGCACTGATGTCTGTCGTAGTAGAAGTGCTGCCGCCCGGCTGCCAGCCGCCCCAGTTGCCACTGCTGCTCTACGAAGCTGGACAGGTGGTCTTAATGTTAATATCACCGCCGTTGACCGTCAATGCCTGGGAAGCGTGGAATCCGTCTGCATAAGAAGTGACCTCCACTGTACCGCCATTGATGGTAATATAGCCCTTCCCACTGGTGGTATCGGTATCCTTGGTCTTAAAGGCATCCCCCGCAGTAGAGGTTGCCATAATCTTCAAGTTATTGTAATCCGTTGCAGTATCGTTGCCGATGGTAATGCTGTCATTGCCTCGAATGGCATCGTCTTTTGCTGTGACTGTAATCGTACCATTGTACAACTTGAGGTCGTTTTTGCAGACTAAACCATCTTCTGTATTACCATTGATGGTCAGACTGCCAGAACCCTTGAGTTTCAGGTCATCTCTGGAGAAGACCGCACCGTTAACCGTATTGGTCACACCATCGCTGTCCACATAGGTATCCGTGTGACTAGTGCCGTCTGAAAGGGTATTCACCGTGCCGCTGACACTGTTCAAAACAACTTCATCTCCGATTGCCTCCACATAAATCGGTGCAGCGGTACTGTTGCTCAACGTCGCATTGTTGAGTTTCAGTTCTACCAAACCATCCGGATAGGTTGTCTTGTCCACATTCACTTCGATTCTTGCCGTGCTGCTCTCTCCCATCACGGTAACCGTCATCGGTTTTTGAATCGTCACAGTACTGCCATTTACCGTAACACCATCGGCACTATTTGTGACATCACTACCAGAAGCACTCAGCAGTTGTACGCCGTTGCTGGAAAAGGAAATGGTTGCAAGATCCGTTGACGGATCTACTTCAATATTGCCCGGCATAACATTGTAAAATTCCGTTGCATTGCTGTTCATTGCAAAATTGCTTTCCTGTGTACCGCTTCCAGCTGCTCCAAGGTGTGTCTGTGCCGTGCCACTCAAAGCAACCGTATAAACACCGTTGCCAGCGATACCGCTGCCACTCAGAAGGGCATAGCTGCACTTCTTATTGGTGGTCATTTCATAGACAGTTGTACCGTTCTGCTGTACGGTAATCGGCTGATTCTTGGATTGTTCGGTGGCAAAGTCCAGCATCATGATACCCTGTGTGCTAGTGCTCAGATCTACACTTTCCGTACTTTCAGTAAACTGGTAATCCGTTGCCGTCGCAAGTACATCCCCACCAGTAATGTGCAATGCACCGCCATCATCCAGACGGAAACCTCTGTCACCGCCTGCAATCACCGTACCGCCGGAGATGTGAATCGCAGTGGAAGCCTGTACAGCATCATTGCCTGCCTTAATCGTGACACTGCCGGAAATGACATCCACTTCTTCCTTCGTTGACTTCAAACCATCTGCGGAAGCATCTACTTCCACGGTTGCACCCTCTACGGTCAAAGTATTCTTTGTCTTGATGGCATCTGTATCCGAAAGGTCATCTACATCCGTATTGACCCGGATGGTACCGCCGTTCAGGTTCATATTCTTAGTAGAATACAGACCCACATTCATAGAGGAAGTAATGTCCAAAATACCGGTACTATTCTTCGTGACAGTCAGTTTTCCGTCTGCATAAATGACACCGCTTGTGGTTGCATTGGCAGCAGCTGCGGTATCGGTGAAGGTATTTGTACCGCTAACCGTAAGCTTTGTCTTCACAGCTGACTGCGTGTAAATACACGGTTCCCCAGTAGAAGAAGTCATGGTGACATTGTTCAGGAAGAGTTCCACATCACCGGCATCTACTGTGGTATCTGGCACGTTAATCAAAATTTGTCCGTCCGCAATGCTGCCATCCACTTTGTAATTACCGGAAGTCGTAATGGTAACGATCTTACCACTGACGCTGGTGACGCCCTTTTCGTCTCCCTCTACTGTAATCCCGCTGTCACTGAGGTGAATGAGGACAACATCTGTTTGCGGGTCTACTTTATCCAGCACGGCACGCTTGATCAAAATCAAATCCACCACATTGCATACGCCGTCTGCATTGTAGTCCGCATTCGCACCGGCTTCTGCGGAAAGGGTTCGTTTGTTCAGCAAATATTGCTGTGCGGCAACCACATCGCTGAGGTTGACACTGCCATCCAATGTGACATCGCCGACCAACGTTGCGGTCGCTGCGGAAGCTGGCAGTGCCGGCAGTGTGCTTGCCAATACCGTTGCACAGAACAGGCTGGCAATGGAGGCACGACAAATCCGTTTGCGTATTTGTTTCATATGAAATCGCTCCTTTTTTCAATAACACGATAGGCATATTTCTATTTTTCTATTTTTCATTGTAACGGCTCTTTCTGAAAGTAAACTTAAAAAGTTGCTGTCTCTTTAAAAAAATGTGAAATATGCACAAACAACACGCATCCGATTTTTACAGATTATACAAATTCAAAATGTGTTCTATTCTTATCCTAAAAATGAAACGGAATGCAGCATACCGCATTCCGTTTCAAATTTTTGATAAATATACGAAAGGGGAAAGCAGATGGATCAGCAGCGGCTCGCCGCCCGCACAATCGTCCCCTTCGGCACCTCCACTTCGCATGGAAATGCACAGGGCATCATGGCATGGTTTGCAACCGAAATCGGCATACCGTCTGCATCATACAGCTTCCCATGCAACGAAATCGTCAACGGCTTCTGTTCCGGTGCCAGCAATTCCACCGTATCCGTTGCAAAGAATCGATTTCGCTGTGTCACATACAGCATCCCATCCCGCCAGTCATCCGCAATCGCAACCACATCAAAACTGCGGTCATAGCTGTTGTCGGTATACCGCTGTCCAGCCTCCGGCTTGCCGAAGAAAAATCCCGTACAATATCCACGATGGCTGACCTTGTAGACCTCTTCTCGAATCCATTCCGGCAGCACAAACCCCTCTGGCTGCTGCAAATATGCATCCACCGCAGAACGATAGGCATTTGTCACCACAGCAACATAGTAAGACGATTTGGCACGTCCCTCCAGTTTCAGACTGTCCACACCAGCCGCCAGCAGCTCCGGAATGTGTTCAATCATACAGAGATCTTTTGCATTCATGATATACGTCCCCTCGTCATGCTCCTCCACAGGAAAATATTGCCCCGGCCGGGTTTCCTCCACCAGCCGATACTTCCAGCGGCATGGCTGGGCACACGCTCCCTGATTAGCATCCCGTCCAGTCAGATAGGCAGACAGCAGACAGCGTCCAGAAAAGGAAACACACATTGCCCCGTGCACAAATGCTTCCAGCTCCAGATCTGCCGGCGTTTTGGCACGAATTTCTGCAATTTCCTCCAGAGAAAGTTCTCTTGCCAGTACAACCCGTTTCACACCCATATGATACAGGGCATTTGCCGTTTCATAATTGACAATGCCCATCTGTGTAGACATGTGAATTTCCATATCAGGTGCATATCGCCGTACCAGTGCCAGCAGTCCCAAATCAGCAACAATAACGGCGTCAATTCCCGTTTCTTTCATCTCCTGCAAAAACGGCACAAACTGTGGGATTTCTGCATTGTGCGGCAGCGTATTACAGGTTAAATAGACCTTTACGCCCTTTGCATGTGCCAACTGCACAGCGGCTGCCAATTGTTCGGTGGAAAAATTTGCTGGAGCGGCACGCATGGTAAACTGCTTGCCGCCCAGATAAATGGCATCTGCACCATACTGCAAGGCAAACTGAAATCGTTCCCAGTCGCCTGCCGGTGCCAGTACCTCCGGTTTTTTGCTGTTCATCTGTCTTTATTCCTCTTCGTTTCCTGATTCCTCATCTACCGCAGTAGTTGTCTCTGCCTCCAGCGGATTCCCGTATTCATCGGTTGCTGGTTCCGTATTCTGACTGGTTCCCACGCCGAAGGCAACCTGTGTGGTGGTGGTTTTAGTACCATCTTCTGTAATGGGCTTTGTCTGTTGAATCCGATCTATCACCGCTTCGTGCTCCTCATAAGTTCGGCTGAAATACGTTTCTCTGGTTGCGAGATTCGAGTAGAAGTAATAATAATCGGTGTCCGCCGGATACAAAGCGGCTCGAATGGCATCCAGCCCTGGATTGCAGATCGCCCCCGGCGGCAGTCCATCTGATTCATATGTATCATACGTGCTAAATATTTTTGGATCTGCATTCTTAATATTGGGCTTAATTACTTCTTCCACATAATTTCCCGTCGGATCCGACTGTAACTTTGGATACTCGGTCGAATGATTCAGCCGATTCCAGAAAACCGATGAAATCTTAGACATCTGCTCCACGGTACCAGCCTCCGCCTGGATCATAGAAGCCAGCGTCAGCATTTGATCCAATGTAATATCCAGTTCTTCCATCCGCTCATAATATTCCGGTGTAATCTTACTGTTGAAGTTTTCCAAAATCTTCTGACAAACCAGATCGACATCCATATCTTGATAGAAAATATAGGTATCCGGGAAAAGGTAGCCTTCCATTGCATAAAATTTTTCATTCACAAAGCTCGGCAGATAAGCTTCGTAGGCATAACCATATCTGGCATTCTGATTGAAAAAGTCAATGAAGTCATCCGCATCACAAACACCAGTGCTCTCCAGCATATCAGCGGCTTCTCTCAGGGTAATCCCCTCCGGAAATGCCAGCTTTACGGTACCTGCTTCATTCATTGCCGGAGATGCCAGCTCCTCAAAGATGGTTTCATACGCCATATCCGGCCGCAGCTCATGTTCGCCGGCAGTAAACTGTCCATCCTTGTCGCTTCTTCCTGCAAAGAAAACAAACAGTTTCGGATGATTGATAATGCCTTCGTCCTTGAGAATTTCTGCAATTTCACTGGTATTGGAACCAGATGGAATATTCACAATTCGGGTTTTGGTATCATTGTTGATACCAAGTGCATCCCGTCCAAACGTCATTACCAGAACAGAAATCAGAATCGAAACAACAATCACCACAAATGTAATCAACAATGCAGAAACCACTCTGCCTCTACGCCGTCTTTTCCTCTTGGTCTTTTTCTTTTTCGGAACAGCGGTTGTCTCCTGCTGACTGATTCCGTCCAGATCCTCATACAGCTGCGAGGTTTCCGCTGCCGAATATGTCTTTACTGGTGCAGCATGTTTCCCGCCAGTGTTCGTTGGAAACGCCTGTGTGCTGCCAATATTCCAGTCTGGTTCTGGTAAGTCTGTATCCTGCGGATACGAGGGAGCAGCTGGCTCTGGTGCAGCGTGAGGGACAATCGGCGGTTCCTCTGCTGCATGGGAAACGACTTTCTTTTCTGGTGCAGTATGGGAAAGCACGGGTGTTTCCTCCGCAGCGTGAGAAACCACTGGCCTTTGCGGCGGTTTCTCGGCTGCTCGTTCGGTATCATCTAAAATCTCCCGCAGAAGGGCATCCCGCTCCTGCGAGTCTGTTTTACGTTCCTGATCCATACAATTCCTCCTCTGTTTGGTCGGTAATCAAATACTGTACAGGTAAATCTGTTTTCTCTCTGGGTAAACTGTCCGTAAAACAAGCAGTCGGACAGTACCCCACCCGTATCAGCTGCGGATTCTGTTGTAAAAAGCGGTCATAGTACCCGCCGCCATAGCCAAGCCGATAGCCATTCCGGTCAAATGCCAGACCAGGTACCAGACAAACGCATCCAGTCTCCGGCAATTCCAGTATCGGACAGGCAGCATCCGGCTCTAAAATGCCGTATGCACCTTTTTGCAGCTGCTGGGAACTGGTCACCTGACAGAAGACCATCTGCCGGTTCGGCAGACACTTGGGCAAACCAACTGTTTTTCCGTCCTGCCATGCCTGCGACAAAATCAACTCTGTTTCCGGCTCTGCAACGGTTGCCGCATAGGCAAGCAGGACGCTGCACTGCCGATAGATTGCAGACTGACAGAACCGCTCCTGCATGGCAAGGTCACAAGCGGTTTTCTCGTTGCTGGTACGCTGCTGGCGAAACGTACGGTAGTACTGGCGGAGCTGCTGCTTTTTGGTTTGCAGATCAGACATCAATAATCGCCTGCCGGATTTCTTCGCTCTTCTCCGTTCCGCAGAGAGCCGCCACCAGTGCCAGACCAAACGCTACCGCAACGCCTGCCCCTCTTGCTGTAATATACTTGCCGTCCCGAACAACACCATCTGTACCGACAATTGCACCAGTCAAAGCGGATTCAAAACCCGGATAACAAACAGCGTGTTTATCTTGCAGCAATCCTCTATGCCCTAAAATGGACGGTGCTGCACAGATGGCGGTCAGATAGCGATCATGTTCCGCACAGTACGTAATGGCAGCCTGTACCTGTTCGGAGGCTTCTTCGTTCAAGGTACCCGGCATCCCACCCGGCAAAACAATCATTTCCAATTCATCATTCAACTGCATTTCGTCCTGTGTAATGTCAGCGGTTACCGGAATGCCATGCGAACCCGTGACAATTTTTCCTGTTACGCCGACTGTGACAACAGTTTTCTTGGCACGCCGCAGCATGTCAATCGGAGCAATCGCTTCAGTTTCTTCAAATCCGTCTGCTAAAAATACGTAAATCATAAAAATATTCCTTTCTGTTTATGAATGGCTTCCGCCTTAATTTTCTTTCTGTTTCCAGAGCACGCAAATCCATTTTCGCTTAGGGAAAGCTTGTCTGAACCGTCCGGCAGATTCGCTTCGCTGTCTGCCTGTGTCCGTTGTCCGCCCTGTTCTGCATCTCAATTTGCAGTCTAACTACACTAAATTTCTGTATTACATGCCGTTTTGTTTTTTTGGAGGACGGACAACGGTATCTTGTTTCTCATCCATTGACCGATTCCAACTCGTTTGCTTTGCAAGGGTGGCAGCTTGCCCCCCTTGCATCCTCCTCGCCAAGCTGAATCAGCTTGACCATAGTTGCCTGCGGCGGATAGCCGTTCTATTTTCATGTATTCGTTCACTTGTCCCACGTTATCAGCATATCACCTTTCTCCAGCAAATACACCGGATAATACGATGCCTTTGCCTGTCGCAGTCCAGCAATGCCCAAATCTTCCTCTCGATTGAGATATGGGTATGCACTGGCAAACTGTTCCGTAAATGCCTGTGCCAATGCGGGATAGGCTCCCGAATAAGAAGTATCTGCCTTTTCAATATGCGTGACAAATGTATCCTGATTCAGCGGTTCTCCAATGGAAAAGCCAACCAGTTTCCCATCCACACGCAGAACACCGCCGCAAAGTCCCAGCGTTTCAAAATGCGTGAAAAACGTATGAATGGCAAACTGTTCCACGACACTGGAACGGTTATCATAACCTGCTTTCTCATTGTACAGAGACGCACTAAAGGCAATACAGGCATCCATATCGGCTGCTGTGATCGGCGAAAATGTCCAATCATAACGACTGCGGAACTGGTGGAGATGATTCCGCTTTTTATGATAGCGTTTTCCCTTCAATGCAATGAAATCTTCTGTCCGATAAATATAGTCAAAGGCAGCTGGATCCGGCTCCCAGATTGCAGACGGAAACCATTTCTGTAAAAATGCTGCTGTTTCCCTGGTCACACCCGTAAACCGCAGCGGTTGCCCATTTGGACAAAGCGTCTCCCGCAGTTCTTGGAACAGAGCTGCCCAATCTCCGCTGCCGCTTGGTACTGTCACATCCGGAATGCCATCTGCCGTATCAAAGGCAGCAATGATATAAAAATCCTGAAACCGTGCGATTTTAGAATTACTTGCCCGATACCATGCCAGATTATTGGAAAAGCAGTACTCACAGCCCTGAAAATTTGATTGCTGCAATGCTTTTGTAATCCACAACCGATCGGAAATAGAAATCGTGCGAAATGTCAGCATATTGTTTGCAACCCCCAACTTGTCTGTACATATTGCAGCAGAGCCGCCTGAATTGTCTCTATTGGCAGCGGCTCGCCGTTTTTGCTGCACGGAAGAACCTTCCAGCCGAGCGTTTCCGCTGCATAATAAGCTGCCTGCTGGCATTGCAGCTGAAAGGCAATGTCTGCTTCGTGCAAGTCCTTTTTCTCCGTATCACCGCCGTACCGCTTGGCAAGCAACTGTTGCTGCACAGAAACCGGCATATCCAAATAAACCACATTGTCCGGCTTCGGTAAGCCTAGCAAATGATATTCGTATTCTGCCAGCCAATTCAAATAGGCATTCCACTCCGATTTGGGCAGTTTTCCCATTTGATAAATGGCATTGGAAGTCGTGTAGCGGCTTGCTAAAATACAAGTCCCGCTGCGATATGCCTGTTCCCAGTGCAGCCGATAATTGGCATAGCGGTCTACCGCATAAAAACTGGATGCCGCATAGGCATTCACGCCGCCCGGTGTATGGGAAAACGCCCCATGCAGATACATTTTCACCAGCGAAGCGGAGGGGCTGTCATAGTCCGGAAAACTGACTGCCTGTACCGCAATTCCCTGTTGCTGCAAAGCCGTTTGCAGCAGGGCAAACTGGGTAGATTTTCCGCTACCGTCCAATCCGTCCAGTACCAGCAGTTTGCCATTTGGCATAGTATCACCTCAAATATTGCATTTTATGTGCGTTCGACGAAAATGCAGGCTGCTCATCAAACACATATCATTTTATGTTTCTTTTATCGTTTCCTGTATGCCTTGAAAGCGTTTCCGCACGGCTGCCATCTGTCCACAGGTCATTTTGCCCTCTGGACATCCGCCTTGACAACATGCCGGACCGGCATGTTGAAACAGGGTCGGTGCTGCCTGACAGCAGAGCTTCAGCATTTCCGTTGCCAGCTCCCGGATTTCCCACTGTGCCCGGTTGCAGCAGCGAAGCTGGAAAAAGTGCCGCAGGCTGCGGACATTCATGGTTACCATCATTTTTGTCTCGCAGGCATTCGGCAATACATAGCGTGCGTCTTCAATGGCTTTTTTTTCTGCCTTGGAATGGGCAGCCTTTTCGGAACAGCCTTCCGCCAAGAACTGCGGATAATACGTCGCCTGTAGACGGTCTGCCAGTGCATTATATGCCTGTACCGTCTGCTCCATCGTTTGATGATAGAGAGCAGCTGCCTCAGCATCAGCGGCAATCGCGGGAGGCGTCACATAGGTAAAATGATTTTTCCGGACATACCGCTGACTTTGTACAGAAAAAGAAGCAATCCGATGACGGGTAATCTGTGCGAGCAGAGAACGGGAAACACCAGCAATGCCGAAGGTAAAGGTCACATGTTCCACAGGGCTTTCGTGTCCCATCTCTTCCAGCATCCCGACAAAGCGTTCTGCCTGTTCGGGTTGCATCTTGTCCATCAGGGCTTCTACGGTTGTATCAGAATAACATAACTTTGCTGCAGCTGCAATCAGCTGTTCAGGCAGCGGTGTATGCGTAATTAAAGTCACTGTCAAAGCAGCTCACCTCCATGAAAAACTGATTTTATTATAGCATACTTCCCTGCCCTCGTCAACCAAAACAAAAAACCGGACGGCATCCGATGGAAAACCGTCCGGCTTAAAATGATTAAATTTTATAAAGTTATGCTTCTGCACCTGTATACGGCAAAGACGGAATCTGGAGAATTAAAAATTCCATCAGCGTTGTGGCATCTACATCGTTTACATCGCCATCACCGTTACAGTCGGCAGTAACTTTCTGAGCATCTGTTAATTGCAAAATGTTTGCTGTATACTTGTTCAGATAAATTGCATCCATTAGATCAACCTTACCGTCCAGATTCACATCACCACTACTATTATCAATATACTTACAAGCTCCTAAGAGAAAATCATACCGTTTTGGATACCTGTCAGTACATTGCTTATAATAATCAATTGATGATTCATAAACATCTGCAAATGCACTATTT
>DYCW01000311.1 GCA_019417865.1 Ruminococcus sp.
GACAGATGGATCAACTGCTGCACCAGTTTTTCATGATCACCATCTTTATAGGCATAGGCATTCGGAACAGATAACAACTCTACATCCTCAGTAAAATGTATCTGCATTATCTCTATCAGCTCTCGAAGCGGCTTCTCCACAATAGAACGGAACAAATCTTCTTTATCCTTGAAAAAGAAATACAAGGCACCTGTTGTTACACCTGCATTGGCACAAATTTTCCGCAGAGATGCTTTGGCGTATCCTTTTTCCATAAACTCCGATTTTGCACTGGCAATCAGCTTTTCCTTAGTTTCACGGTCTGCACCCATTTTTTCACCCCATTAGAATAACATCGTTACGTAACGCTGTTATTCTAACACAGTTTGGAGAATTTGTCAAGTCCTTTTTGAAAAAAATCCGGCGGAAATACATTCCGCCGGACATTTTTCACTCATATTTCTTATAAATCAGGACTGGTTTCGTTTTTTATCTATCAACGGTGTCATACTTTTTGCACAAATCGCCATAGTTGAGGCATTATGTAGAAACGCCGATACAGATGGCGTAGACATTCCTGTCAATCCCAGAAGCAACAGTGCAGAATTAAAGCCAATAATGAACCGATAATTGCTGTTAATACGTTTCATGAGTGCTTTACTGAGTTGCCGCAGTGTAGCAAGTTCCATAAGATTTGCCCCTCTTAGCGTAATATCCGCTGCTTCTCTGGCAATATCTGAAGCATCGCTCATGGCAACAGAAACATTTGCTGCTGCAAGTGCAGGGGCATCGTTAATCCCATCGCCCACCATAATCACTCGTCTGCCGTCAGATTTCATCCGTTCCACATAACTGTGCTTATCTTCCGGCAAAACCTGTGCATGGAATATGGAAATGCCTAGTTTTTCCGCTATCATTTCTGCCGCTTTCTGACTGTCACCTGTCAGCATAACAATATTCTTTATGCCAGCTTTTTTTAGTAGATCGACGGCTTCTTTCGCCTCTTCTCTTGGCGGATCAGAAATACACAGTGCACCGGTTAGCTTTCCGCCAACAGCAAGATACACCACAGAACATGCCCCTGCCTTCTCGTCAATTTCCGATTGCTGTTCTTCGGATATTTCCACACCTTCATCCTCCGAAACAAAATGCCTGCTGCCGATAACAGCTCGTTCCCCATGCAGTGTCGTTACAATTCCATGTGCCACAATATACTGTACATCGGCGTGTTCTTCCGCATGGTTCAATCCTTTGTCTGCTGCACCCTTTACAATGGCTCTTGCCACGCTGTGCGGAAAATGCTCTTCCAGACAAGCCGCTGTTTTCAACACTTCTTCCTCTGTTTGATTGCCAAAAGCAATCACTCGTTCCAGAACAGGTTCGGCATTTGTCAGCGTTCCCGTTTTGTCAAACACAATGCTATCTGCAAGAGCAAACTCTTCCAGATATTTTCCACCTTTGACAGTAATATCATGATCTGCCGCCTCACGGATTGCAGAAATCACAGAAATCGGGGTGGATAACTTAATGGCACAGGAATAATCCACCATGAGTATGGACACAGCCTTTGTAACATTTCTTGTTAGCAGCAACGTAAGTCCAAACCCCAGAAAGCTAAATGGCACAATGCTATCAGCAAGATGCTCTGCCCGGCTTTGCACACCTGCCTTCAGATTTTCGGAATTATCAATCAGTTGGATAATCTTCTGAATTTTGGTGTTTCCGCTCAGTGCTCGGACTCGAACGACGATAGAACCTTCGTCAACGACAGTACCAGCAAAAACCGTAGCACCCACAGCCTTCATGACACTCAATGGCTCGCCGGTCATAGAGGCTTCATTGATATTCGCTTCGCCTTCTGTCACCTCGCCATCTACCGGAATCACACTACCTGTGCGAATTCTAATTTCATCGCCGACTTTCAGTTTCGACATAGGAATCAGCACATCTACGCCATCATTTACCATCCACACCTTGTCCGTTTTCAACGCAAGACTATCCGTCAAGGCTGCTTTCGTTTTGGCTCTTGTATAGTCTTCTAACAGAGCAGAAATAGACAGCATAAACATAATTGTTCCTGCTGTTTTGTAATCTTTCTGTGCAAGACATGCTGCTACCGATGCACCATCCAATACATCGACATTCAAATGTCCCTCGCCAAGCGTATCTATAGCACGCCAAATATATTTCAATCCTTTTGCAATCACAATGAGATTTCTAATCGTCGTAGGAAAAACCGCCTTGGAAACAAACCGTTTCAAAAGAAGCCTTGCAATATCGCTTTTGAAATTGGTATTAACCTGATTCGTCCCATTATCTCTTGCAACAGGCTTCAGGGCTTTGGGATTCATTTTGGAAACAAGTTGGATCACATCTGCCCTGTGCCCCTTTTGGTAGTACACCAAAATGCCGCCATTTTCAAAGTGCACCTCTGCTTTTCGCACAAAGGAATTGGCAGTTACTAGCTCATAGATAGCACGCTCTCGCATTTTATCAAAGGCGTACCCACCGCATCGAAAACGGATTCTTCCCGGTTGATCGTATACGATTTTAAATTTCATTCCGCACACACTTCAGCTTCTTCTGCTTTTTCCTCAAGTCCTGCTTCTGCCTTAGCATCACAGCAGATGTCCGCAGCTTCATCCTTCATATTCTGGAACACCTCTTTTGCATCGCTTTGCATCTTCATGCCCTTTGCCAATCCAGAAACTGCAAGCTGACGTGTTTTCTTAGATGTCACAATCTTCTTTCCCACAATTACAGCAACGGCACCGCCGATCGCACACCATAATTTTTCATTTTTAAAGCAATTTAACATAGAAAGCAACTCCTTCCAATTTTAGTCATTCATAGATAACTGACAAATTTATTATACTCCGATTTTTTGCAGCTGTCAAGCAGATTTAAAAATTTTTGAAAAAACACTTGACAAAGACTTTTTCTCATGATATACTAAATCCAGTAGTTAGTTTCAGCTAACTTTATAACGCATTTATCAATCGCAAAACCATCCCAATGGTTATTTTTTCAAACTAACAGTTAGCATATGCTAACTTTGAAAAGAGGGAACACATGTCCGTATCAGAATGTATACAATTTGAAAAGAAACTTGCTTTTTTCATGGCACCGTCACTGCTTGGGGTGAAATGTGCAAATCTGGTTTCTCTAAATAAAACAGAATATGACTTGCCAGCACATCTGGAGCGGTTCAACAGCAAAGCCAAATCTAAGGGATTAAAACTAAAAATTCTGTGTACCTGTCAGAACCGGGCATTGGTTTTTCTTTATAATGAAATACTATTGAATCACCAACTTGCTGAAGCAAAACAAAAATCTATTTTACAGCATTATGGTTATGTGGAAACGCAACCATTAGAATGCAAATTGAACAGACTGGCAGAGCGAATTCAGCAGGAACCACAATTTCCCCACGAAATCGGCATATTTCTTGGGTATCCTGTGGAAGATGTCCTTGGTTTCATTGAAAATAAAGGAGAAAATTACAAGCTCTGCGGTTACTGGAAAGTGTACAGCAATGCAGAAAAAGCAAAGCGTACTTTTGAAAATTATGATAAGTGCAGAAATTTTCTGTGCAATAAATTAAATCAGGGTTACGATATTTATCAAGCTCTGAAAATTTCTTGAGGAGGAAATCAATATGAAAACAGCAGTAATTTATTGGAGCGGAACCGGAAACACAGAACAGATGGCAGCTGCCATTGCAGCAGGAGCGGGGGCGGATCTGTTTTCCGTATCCGATTTCAGTGGCAACATTACAGAATATGACAGAATTGCATTCGGCTGCTCTGCAATGGGCGATGAGGTGCTGGAAGAATCGGAATTTGAACCATTCTTCGCCAGCATTGAAAGCACACTGAGCGGAAAGACCGTTGCCTTGTTTGGATCCTACGGCTGGGGAGACGGACAGTGGATGCGTGACTGGGAAGAACGTGTGAAAGCAGACGGTGCAGTACTCTTAAATGGAGAAGGACTGATTGTCAACGAAACACCTTCCGATGATGATCTGGAACTGTGCAAAGCCCTCGGTGCAAAACTCGCTGAATAATTCTTCAAATAAATAGATATAAATAAAACTCCTGTGCCTTTTGATAACAGAAGTTTTATAAATACAATAGAGCCATTGCAACGAAGGCAACGATGCAATGGCTCTTTCTCTTATTTTTTCTCTTTTTGCTGCTTGCCACCAAGCTGACAAGAATTACAGTAACCATAGAATACAGTTTTGGTATGGTCAATCTGAAACTGATGATGCTGTGCAATGTGTGCCTGCATTTCATCCAGAAATGTACACTGTACATGAAACAACGTACCACAGGAAAGGCATTTCAAATGGAAATGCTCCTGACAGGCAGGCTGTTCTCCAATATACTGATAGCAGGCACTGGATTTCCCATCCAGAATATATTTTCGGATAAATCCCTCTTCTGTCAGCTGTTCCAGATAACGATAAATCGTTGCCGTTCCCACATGTGTGCCGCTTTCCTCCAGCTTTTTTCCCAGCTCTGCGGCAGTGAAATGATGATTCTCAAAGGTATGCAGCAGTTCCAAGATGCATTCTTTTTGTTTTGTATTATACCCCATTGTGCTTTATCTGCACTGCTTTCCACTCAGACAAGCGTAACAGATTTTATAACCTGTGGTGTCAGTGGCTTGTCTGCATAATCTGTCTGTACACCTGCAATTTCATCGACAACCTCCATCCCGGAAACTACCTTGCCGAAAGCAGCATACTGTCCATCCAGATGTGGTGCATCCTGATGCATAATAAAGAACTGCGATCCAGCAGAATTCGGATTCATTGAGCGTGCCATAGAAATCACACCTCTTGTATGTTTGAGGTCGTTTTTCACACCGTTTGCCGCAAACTCTCCCTTAATATTCCATCCTGGTCCACCCATCCCCTGTCTCTTAT
>DYCW01000312.1 GCA_019417865.1 Ruminococcus sp.
CCTATACTGTTATCTCCGCAGAATACAGTGGGATTCGTTCCGATGTGACGTATTATGTGCCGGACGGTGCAACCCATGAGGTTTGGCGTGCTGTGATTACCAATCAGAGTGACCGCCCCAGAAACCTGTCTGCGTTCGGCTTTGTGGAATTTACCAACGAGGATAATTACGAACAGGATCAGGTTAACTTGCAGTATTCCCTGTTTATCTCTCGAACTGCATTTGAGAAAAATAAAATCATGCAGTATATCAGCGAATACAGCAAGAAAGATGCCACCAGTCGGTTCTTTGGCATGGTGGGAGCACCGGTTACCGGCTATAACGGCAGTTTGGAACATTTCATTGGTGCTTATCGGACCTATTCCAATCCGATTGCAGTCGAGAGCGGCAAGTGTGACAATGAGCTGAATTACAATGCCAACTCTTGCGGTGCCTTGCAGACCGAGTTGACATTGCAGCCAGGCGAATCGAAAGAATTGATCTTTGTACTGGGCAGAAAGACCAGCGAAGAGGCAGATGCCATTCTGCACACCTATGAAACCGCTGGCAAGGTAGATGCGGAAGTAGATGCCCTTAAGCACTTCTGGCATGAAAAACTAGAGCATTTCTCTGTCGAAACGCCGTCCGAGACATTTAACAATATGATCAATGTCTGGAATGCATATCAGTGCTTTATTACCTTTATCTGGTCAAGAGCAGCCTCCTTTATTTACTGCGGTCTGCGGAATGGCTATGGTTATCGAGATACCGTACAGGACATTCAGGGTATCATCCACTTAGATCCGGAGCTGGCAGCAGACAAGATTCGCTTTATGTTGTCGGCACAGGTGGACAACGGCGGCGGTTTACCACTGGTCAAATTCACTCACAATGCAGGGCACGAAAATACACCAGATGATCGAGACTATGTGAAGGAAACCGGACATCCGTCCTATCGGGCAGATGATGCCCTGTGGTTGTTCCCGACCATTGCAAAGTATGTGGGAGAAAGCGGCAACAAGGCATTTTATGATGAAGTGATCGTCTATGCAAACGGCGGTGAAGATACGGTTTATGACCACCTGAAGCGTGCCATTCAGTTCTCTATGGAACGCCTCGGTGATCATAATATGCCAGCTGGATTGCATGCGGACTGGAATGACTGCCTGCGGCTTGGCAAGAAAGGCGAATCCACCTTTGTTGCATTCCAGTTGTATTATGCGATGACGATGATGAAAAAACTGGCAGCCGAACGGAATGACGCTGTCTATGTGGATTATCTGGAAGAAGCACAGGCAAAACTGGCAGCAACATTGGAAACCTGCTGGGATGAAGACCGCTTTATCCGTGGCATTCGGGAAGATGGTGTCATTGTAGGGGCAAAGAAAGACCCAGAGGCAAATATGTGGCTGAATCCACAGAGCTGGAGTGTCATTTCTGGCTTTGCCAGCAAGGAGCAGGCAGATGCTGCCATGCGGTCTGTCGCAGAGATTTTGGATACTCCATATGGTGCAAAGCTGCTGGAACCGCCGTATCGGCAGCATTATTTCGACGGTGCACTGATGCATATCTTCAATCCGGATACCAAGGAGAACGGCGGTATTTTCTCGCAGTCGCAGGGTTGGCTGATTCTGGCGGAAGCATTGCTGGGACATGGGAATGCCGCATTCCGGTACTTTACAGAGAGTTCTCCGGCAGCCATGAATGAAAAGGCAGAAATTCGTGTCATGGAACCATATGTACATGGACAGTTCACCGAGTCTTCTGCTTCCCCATATGCAGGACGGGCACATGTACATTGGCTGACAGGAACGGCTTCTACAGTGATGGTTGGTTGCGTGGAAGGCATTTGCGGAATGCGTCCGGATGCAGACGGTCTGGCCATTCGTCCGTCCATTCCGGCAGATTGGGACGGCATGAAGATGCACAAGTTGTTCCGTGGCAAGCAGCTGGAGATTACGGTGCAGAATCCGCAGCATGTAGAGAGTGGTGTTGCCTCTTTGACATTAAACGGAAAACAGCTGGAGGGTGACTATATTCCGGCAGAAAAGCTTGCAGAGCACAATGAAATTGTGGTTGTACTTGGAAAGTAACCGATAGCACTGCAAAAATGGGTGCGTCGGATGGCACGCCGCAGTTGCCTGCAAACAAGTGCGTGACAGCTTGGCGAGGCAGACGGTGTTTGCCCTTCTACAGAAACAGAAGAAGTTTGCGGTCTTGATACCGGCAAGCTTCTTTCATTCTAAAAACAAGGAGGAGGAAATAGGATGATGACTTGTCCTTATTGTGGTGCACAGCAGGAGCAAACGGATTCCATTTACTGTGAAAATTGTGGACAGCTGCTGCCGGCTCTGCATTCAGAAATGGAACCGTCTAAAACACAAAATCATCCCGTTCGCTTTTGGTTGCTTTTGCTCATTGGATTGCCGATTCTGGTGATTCTTGCAACTGCGGTGTTTGTTCGATATCAGAACGACACAGAACAAACAGATACCGCTGCCTCTGGTGAAATAGACACATCTGGTACATTCTATGACCGCAGGGAACGAGCTGTTCTAATTTGTGAATCCGCTGACCAATTCTCGGAAGCGGAATTGCAAACTATGTCTGATCAGCTGTGGGAGACCAGTGAAGCCCTACAAATGGCAATCGGTGTCCGGATTGGCGAAACACCGCTTAGCAGTCAGGAGGCTGCACGAGAAATTGCCATTGCAGACTTTCAACAGGAATTTCCATCAGTGGAAAGTGGGGTCTGGCTCTATCTGGATTTTTCCGCCGATATCGCAGAATCAGATTATGAGGTGTATGACTATCTTTTGACGTATGGTTCTGCTCAGCTCTATTACACCAATGCTCCTGACAACGATCGGATCAGCGAGATATTTTCTCAATTGCATCCCATGCTACAAAAAGGCAGTGAAGACGGGGTGCAGGCGGTAAACCAGTTCTGTGATGCATTGCGGAGCTACCATCAGGCAGGGATTCCAGATGGTTATTATGTCTATGATGCCGATACAGGGCAATATCTCTATGAGGAAAACGGTATCATTTCCTGGCATGATATGCCGCCAATTGGGGAAATGGGAACATAAAAATGATTTGTTTATGGAAAATAAAACGGATACAGTAAGATAAATATGAAAAATGTGATGTGATTATAATAGTTTCATTACGCATTCGTTTTCTTTTTATTTTAACCATTTATATAAAGGGAGCTATTTTTATGAAAAAACATACGTTACTTGCATTCACCTTAGCCATTGCCCTGGTAGGTTCTAATGCGACTGCCTTTCCAGCAGTTGCAGCAGATACCAATTCTACAGAACCTGCCGCAGACTGGATAGAGGGCGAAGCAATTGTTCTCACATCTGGTATGCCATTGCTACAGGGTGGCACTGCCAGCACAGAAGAAACAGTGGTACATACTGCTACATTTGATTGGCAGCCGAAAACTGGTATCGAAGAACTGCCTTTGCTGGGAAGTGCCGCCGCTGCACCGGACAGCATTTCTGTTTCCTTGGTGCGTTCGGAAACAGAAACCATGGAAGAACTGATTGCACGGCTGGAACAGCAGCCCAATGTCATTTGTGCAGAGCCAAACTGGAAAATCGAAACTTGTTCCATCACGGATTATCAGGATTCACTTTGGGCATTCGAGAATGTCGGACAAAACGGCGGTACACCGGGTCTGGATATGAACGTCGAAGCACTGGAGGGTACCCTTACAGAGACAGAGACGGAGACAGTGATTGCCGTTGTAGATACGGGCATTAATCTTTCTCACCCGGATTTGCAGCCCTATCTTTGGGAAAATCCCTATGCGGAAAGCGGAGAACTGGAGGGTCTGCACGGCTATGATTATGTGAACTGGGATGATGATCCAACGGATGATCACGGACACGGTACACATTGTGCTGGTATTATCGCTTCTGTTTTGGAACAGGCAAATGTGGACAATGTAAAGATTATGGGGCTGAAAATTTTGGACGATGGTGGCAGCGGTATTTATTCGGAGATTGCCGCTTATGAGTATATTTATGATGCACAAAGTCTAGGCATCCATATAAAAGCCATCAACAACTCCTGGGGCGGTCCGTTGATTGGTGCAGGTGCTTTCGGCGACATTATGAATTTGATTATGACGCTGGTCGGGCAGAGAGGGGCATTGTCCATCTGTGCATCTGGAAATGACAGCACCAATGTAGACTATTTAACAGATTATCCAAGTGGTTTAGACAATCCCTATATTATTTCAGTTGCAGCAACAGATGAGAATGACAACCTTGCAGATTTTTCTAACTATGGTATGAAGACAGTAGATCTGGCTGCACCGGGCGTCAATATCTTGTCCACTTATTTTGCACCAAATTTTGAGCCGGATGTCTTTTCAGCGGATCAGCGGGAAACGTTGATTGCCATGACAGAAGATTTTTCAGAATCGGTTCCCACATTGGTGGATGCCACTGCCTTGTCTGATGGGGTCGGTCAGGGACAGCTGATGCTGTCATTCGGTACGCCGGAGGTAGAGCAGTCTTTGACCTTGTCACAGGATGTTTATTTTGGTACACCAGAGCAGGGAAGTTCCCTCTGCTGGGAATATACCGTACTGGAAGACTGTGCAGAAGACGCCGTGTTGTATTTGCCGCTTCCCTATGCAGTGACAAATGGGGAACGGCGGGATTTCTGTATTCGCTTTAAGCTGGAAACAGAAGGAACGCCGTGTAGTTTGCGTCTTGCACAGAATATATTGACGGAAAGCGGTGCTTATGGCGATCAGGAAATGGAAACTTTTCTGAGTAAAAACACATATTTTTTCGATAAAAGCGGCCGATGGAATACTATGACCGCCTGCATAGATGGACAGGACGGAGAGATGCAGGCTCTTGCATGGTATCTGAATGGTACAACCCCTGGCGGTAAGATACGGCTTTATATTGATGATTTTCACATCAGTACAGCCAATGTCGAAACAGAATATCCGCAGTATACTTATATGAATGGGACTTCCATGGCAACGCCGTATGTCACTGCTGCTGCCGGTCTGCTTTCCCTGCGGACACCGGAAGCCGATGCATTGGAAATTGCCACCGATTTGCTTTGTGCAACCCGTCCGGTAAACCAACTAGAATATCGGGTAAAGACTGGTGGCGTACTGGATTTCTCACAGTTGGATCTGGAGATTCCCAGAGTCTTAGATTCCAGCTTAAATACGGAAACAGGACAGTTGACTTTGACGGGACGCAATCTGAATGGGATTGCAGATTATTGGAGTGATCCCTTTGCAGATGTGCGGACGGTCAGCCAGACTGACACAGAAATGGTGCTGGATGTGTCGGATTATGAGCGGTGCTTCTTGAATATTACTTTCTATGATGGGAATAACCATGCGGTTTATCAAACGATACAGTATTATCCGACTGGTATCTTGCCACAGACCATTGTTTCGATACCAGAACAGTGGGTAGAATCCTTTAATGACCCAATGTTCTATTTAAACGGCATTTTTTATAGATACGATTCTGAAGGATGGCTGTATCAGTTGGATATGACAGAAGGCTGGATTCTGTTGGATTCCAATGGATTCCCAGCGATTGCGGATACTTTGCCAAGTGCGGCGAATTTCTATACGGTATCGGATCATCAGCTGTATGTGATTGCTGACTATCCGATGGCAGAAGGCGTGACAAAACAGATCCTGTGCTATGAGTTTGAAGAGGGGAATTGGACAAACTGCGGCTTTCCACAGGAGCTGACGCAGATCATAGATGTTACAGCAGGGGACGGGGTGCTTTGGTTTGTTGGACAGCAGTATGATACAGAGGAAGAGATCGAGGTTTCTGTTCTATGCCAATATGACCCGAATACAAAGGAAACCATTCGAATTTCTGAAATGCCGTCTGATCGAATGGCTGTTGCCTGCCATTGGATGACAGATGAACTGGTATTGTCTATGGATGCACTGCCGGATGAGGAGACCTTGAAACCATTGCCGCAGATCATTTATAATCCGGCAACAGACAGTTGGAAGACCTGTGGGCAGATGACATTTGAACAGATACAGACACTGTATTATAATGAAACAAGCTATCTGTATCCATTTATGAGTGCAGCGAACGACCGGTATCTGTATCCATTTATGAGTGCAGCGAACGACCGGTATCTGGTTTATGCAGGAATGGGAGTACAGGGAGCTGGTGACATTATTCTGTATGATACGCAGACAAACCAGTATCTTTCCACAGAATACAGTATCTATGACTTGAGTCAGCAATATTACTTTAAGATGGTTGCGAGTGAAGATATGCTGTATTTTCTTTCTGCAAATGAAACAGGGTTGGAATCTTATTCTGATGCATTGGAATTACAGGTAAGAGGGGTTTCTTTTGAAGAGTTGGCAGCGAGTGCCACGCCTATTATCCAGCTTGGCGATGTAGACGAAGATGGTATCCTTGCAGTGGAAGATGCCGTTGCCATTCTCACCGCCTATGCAAGAAATTCTGCGGCACTGGAAAGCAACCTCACTGCTTCGCAAAAACGGCTTGCAGATGTTGACCAGGACAGCAGCATTAGTGTAGAGGATGCAGTTTCGGTATTGACCTATTATGCAAGAAAGTCTGCAGGATTGGAGGCGTCGTTTTGATGAGGAATGGCGAAAAAAGAAAATGAAGATAGGAGACAAAGTCGTCCATACATTGTACGGAACCGGTGTAATTACAGATGGTGTTACAGAACCTTTTATTAAAATTCGATTTGGAAGGGAAGAAAAAACTTTTCCGCAAAGTTTTTTTGCAACAGGACATTTAAAATGGCTTGGCAGTTCTTCAAATGAAAGAGGGAAAAATACACCGCCGACTCGAAAATCATCATCAAATCAGAGGAATGAAACAAATTTATTTTTTAAGTGCAATTATTGTGATGGTGGGGAAAGTGGATTTTGCGGCATGTGCAGTGATGAAACAATTGCTTGGAATTTGAAAAAAGGACGTGATTGGTGCCAACGTTCGGAATGTGCGGCGTATCTGCGTTTATATACGATTCCTGAGAAGATACAAAAACGAGAAGAAATGGAACAAGGTTGGAAAAATGGCGAATCCTTCTGTATGGAATCTGTTTTGTTGCGGGATTGGATTTTTAGTGGGGAAGGAAAAATCTGTAACGTGACAAAGGGAAGTTTGGCAGTCTTTACAACAGAACCGCCTTCCCGAAAAGGACGAGAAATTTTTGCACTATTTCTTGTGGACGATGTAGCTATAGCCGACGATGGGAATACTTGGGTGAGATGCAATGCTTTGGATTGTCGATTATATTTGACAACGGAAGAACGTGCAGCGTTGCAATTTACGGATTATTATCAAACACAATGGAGTTCTGGACTGTTTCGTTATTTTGATGATTTTACAGCGAAAAGAATTTTGGAAGATCTATATCAGATTGCATATCGTCCACAGGTAGCACAATTGTATAGAAATTATTGTAGTATCCATCCTCATTTGCATTTGAATGAAGAATTGCTGGAAACGGGGGCTCATTATCAATTAAAAAGGCGTATTGATCGGATGGATGCAACCCGGAAACGCTTTTTATCAAGAAAGAATCAGAACGGAAAAAATCACATATGATACTGTTGAGGGCAGAATACTCACCATAGAAAAAACGGGAGAACACCTATTTGGCGTCCTCCCGCTTTTATCTCGTTCAAATTTTTAAACTTATAGAATGACTGGTTCGATCTGCCAGATCTCCTCTGCATAACCGGCAATGGTACGGTCTGAGCTGAACTTACCAGCATGGCAGATATTCTGCCACTGCTTGGCTGCAAATGTCATCCGATCCTTGTAATCCTGATTGCACCGCAGTTTGGCTTCTACATAGCTTTCCAGGTCACCGAGCAGGTAATAGTGATCCGGTGCGTGCCAGCTTGCACCGTCCAGCAACGAATAATACAACTCCCGGAAATCACCGCTGCCGCCGTCCGAAAGCGTGCCGTCAATCAGACGCTCTACGACACGGCGAATTTTTGCATGCTCAGAGAAAATCTTCCGGCTGTTATACTGCGGAACGATTTTTTCCAGATCCTCTACCCGTGCACCGAAAATATAGTTGTTCTCTTCGCCAGCTTCCTCTACGATTTCCACATTGGCACCGTCGTATGTGCCCAGTGTCACGGCACCGTTCAGCATCAGCTTCATGTTGCCCGTACCAGAGGCTTCCGTACCAGCGGTGGAAATCTGTTCGGAAACATCTGCCGCAGCCACCAGCTTTTCCGCATAGGAAACATTGTAGTTGGAGACAAAAACCACCTTGATGAGATCACAAACATCTGGATCGTTGGCGATCAGCTTTCCAATTTCGTTGATAAACTTGATAATTGCCTTTGCACGCCGATAGCCCGGTGCGGACTTTGCACCAAATAGGAATGTGGTCGGGGTAAAGTTCTGAATGCTGCCGTCCTTGATGCCTTCATACAAATAGAGAATCGAGAATGCATTCATCAGTTGCCGCTTGTATTCATGCAGCCGCTTGATCTGAATATCAAAAATGGTGTTCGGGTCAATCTGGATCCCTTCCTTGGCTGCAATGAAATCTGCCAGCTGTTGTTTTTTGGTCTGCTTGATGTTGCAGAACTGCTGGAGTACTTCCGATGTTCCCTTGTCTTCCAGCTGCTTCAGCTGTGCCAGATCGGTCATCCATGCGTCTGAACCTGTCAATTCGGTCAGCAGTCCGGACAGTTCCCGGTTGCACAGTGCCAGCCCTGTCTCTT
>DYCW01000313.1:0-8158 GCA_019417865.1 Ruminococcus sp.
TACCAGAATCTGCTGCATTTGTCAAGTAGAATCCGCATTTTTTTATTTTTCGCAACAAAAACGGAAAAAACAGAACGATTTTAATATGAATTTTTTGTGTTTTCTTATTTTTCTTTTGTTTAGGATACAGTTTCTGTTGTTATTTCTGTTGATTCTGTTTCTATATCGTCACTTTGCAAGTTGGAAACTGTTGTTTCTTCCACTGGCTGTGAACCTTCTGTTTCTGCTGGCATACCATTAGAAACGAAGTCATGAAACAGAATGGTAGCATTCTGATTTTCCATCTGAAAAACAGAAGGGCTACCATCCGCTAACAGCACCAATTCATAACTGCCCGTCTCCAGTTCTCCTTTCAGTGTCACGCCGTCATCTCCAGAAGTGCCCTGCAAGGATGGTTCCTCTGCCAATTGGTCAGCTGCAAGGATAAACTGATACAAAATCGACTTTGCCGGCAATGCCGTCTGGGGAACGGAAAAGGCAAGCCCCTTATACGATGCAGTTACTTCCCCGTCCAGAAAGTCCAACCGTACACCTGCCAGCTGTGCTGGTTCCGAAAAAGAAACGTTCCACTCTCCATCCCCCACACGCTGCATCGTTCCCTCTGCTGTCATTTCCTCCAGCTCCATCGTTACACCAGTCGTAAAACTGGTATTCAGCTGATTTTTTGCTGTGGCACTGCCACCGCCGACACTACAGCCGGTAATCAGAAAACAAGCCGTCATGGCAAACGCAAAACCTGTAAAATATCGTTTCATCACTATGCCTCCGTCTTTCTGTCAATGTCATCACAATTCTGTTCCGGCTGTATCACACAGCTTTTTTCTCACTCCTGCACCAGCATTTACCGAGATTGTTCCATTCTACGGAACACCTGCGGCAGGCAGTGCAATAAATCCTGTGGCAGCATTGCCTGTTCCGAATACTGTTCTGCCGCTAAATCACCTGCCAATCCGTGCAAATATACCCCTGCACAGGCAGACTGATAGGGAGAAATCCCCTGTGCAACAAAAGAGGCAATCATTCCTGCCAACACATCACCGGAACCACCACGGCTCATCCCCGGATTACCAGTCGGATTCTTCACACATATTGTACCCTGCTGTACAATTGTCCCTGCTCCCTTCAGCACCAGTGTGCCGGAAAATGTCCTACAGAAATGTAATGCACAAGCAGCACGGTCTGCTTGCACAATGGATGTACTGGATTGCATTAGCCGTGCCATTTCACCGGGATGCGGCGTTAAAATCCAGTTTGCCTTTTGCTCCTGCATTATATCTATGCAAGCTGCCATTGCATTTAGACCATCTGCGTCAATCACAATTGGACAGTTTGCAAGCTGCACGGTTTTCCGCACAAGCTGCTGTGTTGCAATGGTATTTCCTAAACCACAGCCAATCAATACAGCAGATGCCTGTGCGATAGCAGATTGCAGAGTATCCTGATTTTGCTCCCAACAGATACCACCGGTGGTATCTGTCTTCATAGGCAGGTAAACGGCTTCATAAATCTGCGACGCCAGAATTGAAACATTGTGACAAGTTGTTGCGACCTTTACCAATCCTGCACCGCTCCGCAAGGATGCCAACGTAGAAAGGGCACATGCTCCCGGCATGTTATCTCTTCCCGTAATACAGAGCAGGGTACCGAAAGTACCCTTATGGCTGTCTCGTTTCCGCCTTGGGAAATTGCTGCAAACATTCTCCCATGATAACCAATTCATAATATTCCTCCATCCATGAAAACAGCGGAATTGCAAATGATTCCTGCAATTCCGCCATTCTATTTTTTGCATTTTTATCGTTCACCCAGACAGCGTGCAAAAATTACACATCGCATTCCATCATCCGAACCTGAATTACAGGTTTGCAGTGCTATGATATTTCCCGTATAATCACTCACATCGTCCTTACCGTACCAAACAGTTGCAGTTTGCTTAATCTGCTGCAAGTATTCTTTATATTCTTTCTCATTCATGGTTAGACTCTTGTTCGGCAACCAATAGGAGAATGATGCCCCAGATTCTCCATTCAACACATTGGCAGAAAGCACCTCATACAGGTATCGCTTATCCAGTGATGCCACTTCAAAGTAAGGGTGCTTTTTTCCCCATTCTGGATCTTTATAATATTTAATATTGCTGAACATAGTCCCTGCAGCCATATTGTGTCCATAGAGTAGAGTCAGTGTCGTATGATCAATATTGCCACGGTAATCCTCATAGATACATCCAGCAAAACTCTCCTGCTCCATCCAGTCCAAATGCAAAAAATAATTGTTATCCTCCGCTTGCATAATCGGATAATCTACAACTGTATCTGGTATGTAAATCCAACCGACTACCTTTGGACTGCTTGCCTTATGCTGTTTTACTTTGGTCATATCAATATGCATGGTATAGTCAATTGGCAGGGTTGTTGTGGTAATGGTAGTGGTAGTCGTTACGGTTGTGGCTGTGGTGGTTGTTGCGGTGGTGGTTGTGGTTTCCACAGTTGTTGTTACAGGAAATTCTGCTGGCGTTTTCACTTTAACAGTCGTTTGACAGGTATAGAAAAAGAAAACAACGGCTACCGTTACAAGCGTCAGCAAAACAACCAAAAATGGCAGCCATTTTCTTCTTTCATCCGTTCTTTTCATATTATTTTTCGTTCCTTTCCATTCAGATAGTTTTATTATACGCAGAAATTTCATGTTTGTCAAGCAAAAAATGGGTGTAGAAACCAATCTACACCCCATTTTTTACTGTTATTTCATATGTCTTTAGAAACCGTTCAAATTTGCATTCTTGATAATACGCTCGTAATCCAGATAAGCGAAATCCTGATCTACATTCCCCTGAATCCCATCAATTGTACCCGTACTGGAATACTGCCAAAGACCATAATGTCGATTAAATGCCGGTTTGCTGGTATTATAGTGTGCAACCCAAATATCATATTTATCAAAAATGCTTTCTCCTACCTTATAGTTCAAGAAACTTGCATAGCTATATAGAGTAGTATAGTATCCATACGACTCCATTCTCCCACAAAATGCATCAATGATAGCAGTCACTTGTTCCTTAGACAACTTTGACTGACTTTCTGTTTCCATGTCAAATGAAACGGGATATTCAAACTGATAGTCTTTGATAACCTCATAGAACGCATCCGCTTCTTTTATGGCATCTTCAGGTGTCAGGGCGTAACTGAACCAATAGGCACCGCATGGCAAACCAGCTGCTTTGGCATTCTGCATATTCTGATCAAAATACTTATCTTTTTGGCTAACATATTTTCCATAGCCAGCACGCATAATGGCAAACTCTACACCATCTGCCTTGGCGGCTTTCCAATCAATATTCCCCTGATAAACAGAGACATCCACACCTTGAAAAATTGCACCGGTACCAATACCAGTTTTAGTCACATAGGTTGTAGTGGTGACAGTTGTTCCAGCAGTTGTTTGTGTGGTTGTGTTTGTCGTAATTGGCGTTTTCGTTGTTGTGGTAATTGTACCTGTCGTGGTTGACTTTTGCGTTGCGTCAGTTGTGTTTGTTGTGGCTGACTTTTGCGTTGTGGTAATTATACTTGTTGTGGTTGGTTTTGGTGTTGTAGTAGTTGCGACGGTTGTAGTTGGTTTTGGTGTTGTAGTAGTTGCAACGGTTGTGGTTGGTTTTGGTGTTGTAGTAGCTGCGATGGTTGTAGTTGATATGCTTGTCGTAGTCAATGGAATCGTTGCAGTTGTTTCGCTGTATGTACTTTCTGTTGTTTCCGTTTGCATGATTGCTGTCGTGGTTGCTGTTGTTGTCAAAAACGGATCTTCTGGCGGTACTAACGGCCAGCCTTCCGGTGGAACTGGATCTAAACAAGCTGATTTTCTGGCATACATTGTTAAGAAACAAACGGCATCTGTTACATCAACCACATTGTCCCCATTTAAATCATAATAATAAAATTCATCTTCTGTCAGTGATACATCCAGATTACAGGACTTTTTCGCATAATATTGTAATACAAATAATGCATCCTGCAAATAATCTGATTCTTCCTCTACAATTATCCCCTCTGCATCTTCTGCTATAACATTTTCTTCTACCGCAGTCTCTGATTCTGTGGTAGCTGTTATGGATTCTGATTCTACACCCAGCAAAGCATCTTCTGCTACTGCTGTGGTGGTGGTTAGCGTCAAACAAACAACTGCTGCTGCAATGCCGACACTACACACGTTTTTAAATGATCGTAATTTCATAGCTCCTCCTTTGCCAATTTTTACACGTCTTCTATCCATTGCACATTATAACACATTTTTTGAGGTTTGTACAGGTGTTTTCCAATTTGACTGAAAAAATAGTATATTTTATACAATTTTTGATATTAAAATTTGTATAAAATGCCCTATAATAGGAGCCACTTTCTGATTTTACGCCCAACAAATCCAAAAAAACAATAAAATCTGCAAAATTGCCAAAACAGGAAAGCCAAATTGAAATAAAATATGTTTTGTCTTATGCCGGAAATAATACATGCCAGCAGTGCCGCCGACTGCACCACCGAGAAAGGCAGCCAAAAACAATGCTTTCTCTGAAATCCGCCATTGATGACGAACCGCCTTCTGCTTATCCATTCCCATCATAATGAACAAAATCAAACTTACCAGCAACAGCCAGCCAAGAACCATCCACTTTATCATAAAAACGTCCTTTACTTAAACTGACGCCGCAGAGACGCCGGCAAAAACAGTGCTATGGTCGAAATCATTTCCGCACTTGGTGTGAAAATCAAACGGATGGCACCATATCCTTCCGCAGAAGCATCGGCATAATATGCTCCTTCCCCGGTATTATCAGAACATAGAAATAAGGTTGTCTGTTCCTGATCTGGTATCTGATCTGTATAAGCACCAAATGCTGTAATCTTAGCAACCTGCACAGTCAATAGATGCACCCGTTTCCGTTTTCCCAGAATCTTATCCACATCCAATTCCCCATTGGTAACAGTATACTCATATTCTGTACTGCAATTACTCATCAAATAGTATGCACCATAAATAGCACCAATGATCAGCACCAAAAGGAAAATCCAGCCTGTCATCCATGCAATGACACCGATTACGACAGACAAGATAACGGCAGCTGCCAAAATCAATCCCTGTTTCATACGATCCTGCGAACTAGGACGCTTTTTTACCATATATTCTGCAAAATGATCCATAAAAATCTGCCTCTTTTCTGTTATGATTTTCTCGCTTGTCGGCAAGCTGTATTTTTATTTTACCATATAAATTGTAAAATTTCAAGAAAAGACTTGATTTTTTTTGAAAACTGTGTATAATAGAATGCAGAACACTGTGACGAAGAAAGTACAACTGTCATTCCTGCAACAGAGAGGCATTCCACGGCTGAAAGAGTGCTGCATTGAATCCAGTTTGGAAGTTCCCTTCTGAGTGGCTGTGCTGAAGTCTGCTGTAAAGCAGTATGGTAGGTGCAGACGTATTGCCTGCGTCAAGGGCAAGAGAGTGCTGGCTCTTTGGGAAATGGGTGGTTGATAAGCAAGTTATAAGACTTGTCCTATTTCGGGACAGGTCTTTTTTGTTTGCCGCTTTTTTCCTAAGCCGTACAAATTGATGCATATACTGGTTCTGTCAGATTATTGCATCTTCGATAACTTTGAGAAATAAAAATGGGAGGTCACTATGAAAGAACAACTGGAAGCTATCCGAAGTGAGGCAGAAGCTGCTCTGCAGGTCTGCACGGATGCAAAACAACTGGATGCCATTCGGGTACAGTACCTCGGCAAAAAGGGGGCACTGACTGCCATCCTCAAACAGATGGGCAAACTCTCTACGGAAGAACGCCCTGTTATGGGGCAGATGGCCAATGCAGTACGGGCAGATATTGAATCGGCAATTGCACAGCAGCAGAAAGCCATTGCAGAAGCTGCACTGATACAAAAGCTGCAATCTGAAACGCTGGACATCACCTTGCCAGGTAAGAAAAAGAAGATCGGCGGTCTGCATCCGCTAACTATTGTAGAAAATGAAATTAAGGAAATTTTCCTCGGCATGGGCTTTTCTGTTGCAGATGGACCAGAAGTGGAATATGATTACTACAACTTTGAAGCACTGAATCTGCCGCCAGATCATCCGGCAAGAGATACACAGGACACCTTTTATATCACAGATAACATCCTGCTTCGTACACAGACTTCTTCTGTACAGGTACATGTTATGGAACAGCAAAAACCACCAATTCGGGTTATTTCACCGGGACGGGTATTCCGTTCTGATGCCATTGATGCCACGCACTCTCCCCTGTTCCATCAGATAGAAGGTTTGGTCGTAGACAAGGGCATTACCATGGCTGACCTGAAGGGCACATTGGAACTGCTCATGCAGCGACTGTACGGCGAGGACTGCAAGATTCGCTTGCGTCCACATCACTTCCCGTTTACAGAACCCAGTGCAGAAGTCGATGTAATGTGCTACAACTGCTATGGCAAGGGTTGCCGTCTCTGCAAGGGAGAAGGGTATATTGAATTGCTGGGTGCTGGTATGGTACATCCAAAGGTGCTGGAGGGATGTGGCATTGACAGCAGTGTCTATTCCGGTTTCGCATTTGGACTTGGTTTGGAACGTGTTGTCATGCGGCGGTACAACATCCAGGATATGCGTCTGCTGTTTGAGAATGACTATCGTTTTCTGGAACAATTCTAATTGCAGTGAAGGAGGAGAAATAGCATGAATTTATCAATGAAATGGCTTTCAGACTATGTAACATTGGATACAACCGTAAAAGAATTTTGTGCTGCCATGACAATGAGCGGCTCAAAAGTAGAAGTTGCCACAGAGGAAGGCAGCGAAATTCAGAATGTCGTTGTCGGTAAACTGCTTTCTGTCGTGCCGCACGAAAACTCTGACCATCTGGTCGTTTGTCAAGTGGATGTCGGACAGGAACAGCCGATTCAAATTGTGACAGGTGCTCCGAATGTCAAGGCAGGCGATATTGTACCGGTTGCACTCTGCGGTGCAGAACTGCCGAACGGCGTAAAGATTAAGAAAGGCAAGCTGCGTGGCGTGGAAAGTAATGGAATGCTCTGTTCTCTCGGTGAACTGGGTTTGACCGTACATGATTTCCCATACGCCATTGCAGATGGCATCTTTATTATACAGGAGGATTGCCAGATTGGACAGGATATTCATGAAGCAATCGGTTTAAATGACACCTCTGTGGAATTTGAAATTACCTCAAATCGTCCAGACTGTCTCTCTGTAACCGGTCTGGCACGAGAAGCAGCTGCAACGTATCATGTACCGCTGCACATTTCAAAGCCACAGTTCAAAGGCATAGACGGCAACATTCAGGATGAACTGCAAGTGGAAATTATCAATCAAGAAAAGTGTCCCCGTTATGCTGCCGGTATTGTCAAGAATGTTAAAATTGCACCCTCTCCACGCTGGATGCGGGAACGGCTGCGGGCAAGCGGTGTCCGCCCGATCAACAATCTTGTAGATATCACGAACTATGTGATGTTGGAATTTGGTCAACCGATGCATGCATTTGATCTGCGGTATGTCAAGGATGGGCATATTATTGTCAGAAATGCTGCTGAAGGCGAATCCATTACCACACTGGACGGCATAACCCGGACGCTTTCTCCAGAGATGTTGGTGATTGCAGATACCGAAAAGCCGATTGCAGTTGCTGGTGTTATGGGCGGCGAATATAGTGGGATTATGGACGATACCCATACCGTTGTATTTGAATCAGCTTATTTTGAACCGGTACAGGTACGCCGAACTGCAAAAAAACTGGGGATGCGGACAGATGCTTCTGCACGTTACGAAAAGGGTCTGGATCCGGAAGGCTGTCTGCGGACACTGGAACGGGCATTTGAGCTGGTAGAGCTTCTGGGTGCTGGTGAACCGGTTCGCACTCATATTGATCTGAACTACAATAAAAAACAGCGAAATCAAATTCCATTTGACCCAGATTGGATCAACGCCTTCCTTGGTACAAAAATCTCCAGAGAATCCATGTGTGAAACCATGAAAATGTTAGAAATCGAAGTAGACGGCGACACCTGCATTTCCCCTAGCTTCCGAATTGATCTGGAACGTCCGGCAGATCTGGCGGAGGAAGTCGCTCGGATTTATGGTTATAATAACATTCCGTCTACTGTTA
>DYCW01000313.1:8168-9509 GCA_019417865.1 Ruminococcus sp.
GCCAATGCCAGCCTGACACCGAAGCAAAAATTTCGCCGTACACTGGAGAATACAGTTGTTTCCGTCGGCTGCTATGGTATTTTGACTTATTCATTTATCTCTCCGAAGTACTTTGATAAAATCTGTCTGCCGGCAGACAGCCATCTGCGGAAAACCGTTGTCATCTCAAATCCGCTTGGCGAAGATACCAGCGTGATGCGGACAACGACACTACCGTCTATGCTGGAAACACTCTCCCTGAACTACAAGAACCGCAATGCTGCGGTGGCTCTGTATGAAATCGGCAAGGAATATCTTCCAACGGGTACCGATACACTGCCACTAGAACCAGACCGACTGACCATTGGGATGTACGGCGAGGATGCTGATTTCTTTACACTCAAAGGAATGGTAGAAACCATTCTAGAGACCGTCGGTCTGCATGACTGCACCTATCAGGCTTGTCATACGAACACTCCATTTGCAGAAACCTGTGCTCTGCATCCAGGCAGAAGTGCTGTCATTTATAAAAACGAAACACCAATTGGTTATCTTGGCGAAGTACACCCAGTTGTTCAGAAAAACTATGACATTGGTACACGAACCTATGTGGCAAAGCTGCTGATTGATGAAATGCAGCCGCTGGCAGAAACGGAAATCACTTATCAACCGCTGCCAAAATTTCCAGCAATTACAAGAGATTTGAGTCTTGTGTGTGCAGACGAAGTACCAGTTGGCGTGCTGCAAAGTGCGATGAAAAAGGCAGTTGGCAGCATTCTGGAAGAGATTACCCTGTTTGATGTTTACAAGGGTGAACAGATTGCAAGCGGTATGAAGAGTGTTTCCTTCTCCATCCGGATGCGTTCTCACGAAGGAACCCTGACAGACGAGCAGGCAGATGCTGCCATGAAACGTGTTCTGAAAGCGTTGCAGGAACACGGAGCAACCCTTCGTGCATAAAGCAGAAAGGAAACGGTACTGTGTAAAATGAAAGCAAAAAAAGAAACTGCTCCAAAACCAGAAAAAAAGGAAAAAGTTACTCGCACCTCAAGGGAATCTTCTTCTTTACTGATTGGCATTCTGGCTCTGCTGTTTTCTGTCGCAGCGGCTGTAATGCTGTTCCTGAATGTACCAGTTATGGTCTGTGCCATTTTTGCTGGCGTAGGTGCTCTTGGCGGATTTGTCAGCTTGCTGTTTGGAAAAAGCGGTACGCTTCCAGCAGTGGTTGCCATCGGAGCTGGATTTATGTGCATATTAGCGTTTGCCGTTCTCAATGCTTCGGTGCAATAATATCATAAAAATTCTTATGAAAACTTACAGGGGACAGATTATCATGCATCTGTCCCTGTCTCTTATACACAT
>DYCW01000314.1 GCA_019417865.1 Ruminococcus sp.
CTTTCCGGTTTTCGGACACTTCACTGCAGCCGGCTTTTTTATTATAGCACACTTGTTGTCATTTGTAAAGTAACTTTTCTGTAAACAATTAAGAAATAATCTTCCCTTTATGTTGTTTTGCAGGATCCTTTGTCGTTCTAACGGTTTCCTTCTGCAAGTCCACTGGCTTTTCTTTCCCGCCCATATCGACAAACACTGCTTCCTCTGCTTCTGCTGGCTTAGTAATTTCCAATTCCGGATTTATTTCGCCCCGCTTTTCATAATACGGGTTAATGATATATTTTTGAATAGATGGATAACTATTCAATGCAACCATCAGTGCCAAAAATGTTGCCGGAATAAATGGCAGCAACGTCAGTATAATCATCAGCACCATCATATTTGTACGCAGAGCAAGCATCATTATACCACCAACGACAACAGCAACAATCAACAATGTAATGATATTTTGTTTCATGCAGACAATACCCAGGAAAAAAGAGTTTTTCACCACATTTTTCAATGACAAATTGGTGGAAACAATCATCAAAAACATATAAAAATTCATGAGCAATACTACCAGTGAAATGCTCAGCGTAATCACCAGCATGATATAATAAAACTTACTGCCGGTTTGTTCCGCCAGCCGAGGATACACATAAAAAGAAGCCGCTACACAACAAACCAACAGACAGTCCAGAAAGCCTACCACAGAACTGTGTGCAAACTCTGCACGAAACGTTCTCATAAAATCATGTATCATAAAGGTTGGTTTTTCAACAATAAAATTACGCATGACTTTCATCAATCCCGCAGTGGCAGGACCAAATAAAATCATAAACAACAAAACGCCGATTGCAATCAAAATACCGGCTGTACTGGTGGTCAATGCCCCGTTGAGCATCAGGATGAAACAAACCACTGCAAGAATCAGCGGAATAAAAAACAGTGTATAAAAAATATTCAACTCAATCAGCTTCCAAAACTTTGCACGAAACAATTCCATATATCGAAAAAAACCCTTTTTCTTCGGTGCATTTTTGGAAATGCCACTTCCGGCGTATGTAAAACCTTTTCCGAAAAGACCCATTTCTAACTTCCTTTTCTAAATAATCATGCATTATAATATATCTTCCGTCTCATCTTCTATTTGTTCTCCCTATTTCTGTTATACAAAAAACGACTGGAAAACCTGTAAGCCACCGCAAAGCAAGGAAAGCAGTACAAACAATCCCAATATCACAGCATAGCGTACCAGATATAAACGGCGGCAATGTGGCATATTCTCCTCCCACTGCCGGTGAAAAGCGTAACAAAAGAATAAACTGGAAAACCAGATTGTTTCCCTTGCCGCCAGAAGCAATAACAAAGATGTGCCAATACCATACGGCAGCAGCCAGATCAACAGCCGCAGCGAATGCAAAGCTGGTGTCAAATGCAGCAGTATAGTCAGTCCGAACAACATTCCATGCAACAGCAAGGCAATACAAGGCACAGGTTGTCCCATCGCAAAAAATCCAGCAAAACCGCTGCAAAGCAACAAGCCTGTTGCCTCAAATAAGAACAACTGAAACAACTGCTGCTGGTCAGCCTGCTGTAAACGAGTTTGCAGCAGTTCCGGCAGCCACTGCCGCATCGTCAGCCATACACCAACAACACACCCCAGCAAAATCAGACAAAGCAAGCTGCCTTTTTCCATCCGTTTTCTGAATACTCCATTCATTTTTCGTTCCGCTCCCTTCCGGTGTTTCCCGTTCCGTGTTGTTACAAACTATGCAGGAAACGAAAAAAACAGAACCGGACAAGCGAAACAGAATGATAATTCAACCATAAATTTACTTGGAAAGCTCGTAAGCACGCTTGGTACAACGACGGCATGCGTCTTTGACAATGTCCTCCATTTTGCCTTCATACAGAGCATCCAATCCGGCAAGCGTAGTGCCCCCCGGCGAGCTAACCTGACGAATCAAGGTATCTACATCATAGCCGGAATCCGTCAGCATCGCTGCAGAACCAATCAAACTTTGTGCAAAGAGCTGCTTGGCTACTTCTTCTGCAATGCCAACTTCTTTTGCATAGTCCAGAAACCCCTTTGCAAACAGGTAGATAAATGCCGGACTGCTGCCATTGATGGCAATGACTTCTGCCATTTTATCCAACGGCAGAACGGCTGTTACCCCGCACAGCGAGAATAGTTGTTTTACAAATACAAACTCTTCATCAGAAACCGGGGCAATGCGTGACAGTGCTGTCGCACCCTTTCCCAGTAAGAGCGGCGTGTTCGGCATTACCTGAATCACCTTTGCATCCGGCTTTGTCTGACTGCGGATATAATCCGGTGTGATCCCTGCTGCAATGGAAACGATTACAGTATCTTCTGTCACAAACTCTGTAATCCGGGGCAGCAATGTATCAAACTGCTGTGGCTTAATGGCAAGAAATACATACTTGCATTGCTGCACCACTTCTGCTTCTGAATGACATGCTGTCACACCAATCTCCGCCAATGCCACAGTTTTTTCTGTCATATGGTCATAGGCATACAGTTCTACCTGTGCTGCCAATGTGCTGCCAGCAATGCCTTTCATAATGGCGGTTCCCATGTTGCCGGCACCCAAAAAACCGATTTTTACTTTTTGTTCCATGTTACTTCTTCCTGCCTTTCTCATTTTTACAAAATATGAAAAAACAAAAGAAGCACATCCGGCATTTGCGGATGTGCCCCGAACAAATCCAATCCCATTAGAAAAATGCGATGTCCTGTGCGATCTTGTGCAGCCGTTCTTCATACGGTTTCTTCATGGAAAGTGCTTCCTGGATATCAAAGTCTACAATCTTGTTGTTTTGCATACCAACAACCCGATTGCTTGCACCGCTTTCCAGCAGTTCTACTGCATAGTAACCCATTTCACTTGCAACAACACGATCCCGAACCGTCGGACAACCACCACGCTGTACATGCCCCAACACAGTTGCTCTGGATTCAATGCCAGTCTTTTCCTGAACCGCTCTTGCAATGCCCTCTGC
>DYCW01000315.1 GCA_019417865.1 Ruminococcus sp.
GGCTCGGAGATGTGTATAAGAGACAGGTGTGGAACCATTCCCATATATAGAGAGATGTCCACACAGAAAGGTGTGAAATCGTTTTCTTTTTGATGCTATTATACCATACTTTTCACACAAAAGAAAGATGGGACTTTCACAAATTTGAAGAATTGTTTTTATTTTTCTTTTACAAAAAATATGAAACGTATTTCATGGAAGTGTACTTTTTCTTTCATGCAGGCAGCAGATCATTTTTTCACTGCGAATTGTTGGCTCTTGTTCCTGAATCAAATCCAGAAGCATAGCAGCTGCTTCTGATCCGCCTGTACGATGAGAAAGGGAAACTGTTGTTAAGGGTGGATCATAGAGTTTTGCCAAACTGTTATTGCCGACAGCGGAGATTTTCACCTGATCTGGTACAATGATATGGTTCTGTCGGAGAAAGCTCATAACACCAAATGCAATTTCAGCTGTCGCACAGAAGATTCCGTCAAAAGAGCCACCACGTTTCAGTAGGATACGAGCGGCTTCATAGCCGTCTTCCATATCAAATTGTGTTTCTACCATACAAGCTTCGTCCGGAATACAGTGATATTGTGTCATGGCATCGGTAAAACCAATACGGCGATTTCTGCCAACTGCACGGTCTTTCAATGTGACACCGATGTATGCGATTTTTTGGCAATTTCGTTTCAGCAAAATTTCTGTTGCCAGGTAAGCAGCTTGATAGTCATCAAAATAAACGCTCGGTATAATTTCTTCTTGCTGTGCCAATAAAACAATTGGCTTTTGATAGGAACGCATTAAGGTTAAATGTCGTTTAGACATCAATGTTCCCATAAAAATGACACCATCTACATTGTTGCTGCGGAAAATCTTTAGAAATTCCAGTTCTTTTTCGACTTGGTTGCCGGTATTGGCAAGTAAAATCTGGTAGCTGGACTGTGTCATAATGCTGGTAATGCCTTCTACCATTTCTGCAACTGGTTCTGAGTTAATGCGAGGAACGATTACGCCGATTAAATGATTTTTTCCGGTTCGGAGCATTTGTGCAGAGGGACTTGGTGTATAGCCAGTTTGTTCAATTACAGTGCGAATGCGTTCTTTTTTTTCTTCGCTGACATACCCCTGATTTAAATAACGAGAAACAGTAGCAGGGGAAACGCCTGCCATTTTGGCGATGGTATTGATTGTCACGTTCATCCTCCGTTCTTTCCAGCTTTTAACACTTGCAGTTTATACTGTTCTTCAAACCGCAATTCGTACACGTTATATTATAACATGAAACCAATTAACCTGTAAAGGATTTCACCAAAAAAATGCACTTGAAATTGCTGTTATCGTTGATTTTTGTTTTATAAATTTTCATTGCTATATAAAGCAGCTTCCAGGATCGCTATGTTTTCTGCATCATGCATCACTTCTTTTGCATAGAGCTGTACAATTTTAATGCAGTCCTCCAGGTGATAGAATCCAGTTTCCCGTAGTTTCCATGCGGATACAACAGCGATTTCGTATAGTGCGGCGAGCAGTTTTTGATATTGCAGAAGGACGTTGCCATGATCAAGTGCTTGGAGCCAATATAAATATAAATAATAGGAACAGAAGTTGCGAAATGCAGGCATCAGGTCATCTGCGACCACTTGAAATGCTTGCAGGTCTGCTTGTGTAACAGGGTGTAAGTGAATTTGCTGCATCCAGTCTGCCCATTCGGGTGTCATCCACTCCATGTTGTCATATATGTGTAAAACTGCTTCTTGATAGAGAAAGTCAGGTGCAGCAGCGATGGGCTGCATTTGTGGAAAGTCATCTGTTTTTTCTTCTATCCAGTCTTGCAGTTGCTGTACATAATGCAAACCATAACACAGAGCCTCGAAGAGAAGAATGGATTTGTCCTGTAGCAATTGTAACAAAATCGTTCTGGTTTCCCGCAGGCATGCCATCCAGTCCAGCGAGTAAGGGAGAGCAGATTCCATGATTGCCGGAGAATCTTCCTGATAGGAGAATATTGCCTGAAAGGGTTCTTCCTGCATTAAAACGAGCTTGGCTGCTTCTGGACAGGCAAGGGAGAGAACCTGTTCTGTGAAAATAGTGTAATCCTGCGGAATACGTGGAAACATGCGACAGGTATCACAGAGCAGCATATCACCGGCTTGCAGTTGTAGGTCACAGAGTTTTTGTGCATTCCAAAAAGGACAATCTCCGTTTTTTTGGTTTTGAAATATCCACTCTTGTTCTTCATTTTTTGTAAGTACCTTGCGAATATAATCACCGATGGGTTTGGAACATTGCTGATAAGTCTGTAGGGTTGGTGCATCAATCACAACCTCCCAGCCTTTGCAGCAGCTATCTGGACAGGCACCAGCGAGACAGTGAAAGGTTTCCACATAAGGAAAAGTGTAATGCAGCATGAAATGATTGCTCCTTTCTGAAAAAAAGGTCGCCTATGAGAAGGAATAGACGACCTTATGTTGTGATTTACGGAATAAAAATCTTTTGTGCCGTTTATTCTGTAAAGAGCTGTTCAAGGCAGATGAGAACATAATCCTTTGCAGTTTCAAATGGCTGGTCATAAAATCCATGTCCACTTCATTTGTTCTATAACCATTTTCTATTGTGGTAACCATAGTGATTAAAATGGATGCGACTTTGTTCCATATTTTCATAGTAATCTCTCCTTTGAAATAAAATGGTATTTGTATGGATCGTCAAATAGGACACCTCCTTCTGTCTTTATTATACAGAAATGGAAGAAGGAAGTCAACCTATTATGTATAATTTTTTCAAAAAATGGTGGATACGGCGTAGAAGTGCAAGAAAAGAAACACATCATATTTAATGTGTATTTTTGTGTACTTTACTTTTTGTTGCTTACTGTGATATAATACAGAAAAATGACGTTTATGATTGCAAGCGGAGGGTATGGATGAAGAAGGTAGAAAATATAACAAATAAAAAATTGAAAATCAATCCAAAAACAATAATAAAATTAGCAATGATCATTGCTTTCCTTTTATTTTTAATAGTGGGGCTGTATAATAAACTGTGTATTAAAAAATATGTGGTGGAATCAGATAAAATTGAAAATAGGATCAGAATCGCTCTGATCAGCGATTTGCATTCCTGTCAATATGGAGAAAAACAGCAGGAATTGATAGAGGCTGTAGATGCACAGCACCCAGATCTCATCCTGATGACAGGTGATATTTTTGATGATGCTATTTCTGATGCGAACACCGAATATTTTTTACAGGGCATTGCCGAAAAATATCCGTGTTATTATGTGACGGGCAACCATGAATACTGGAGCGGCAGCACGCACTTTCATGAAAAAATGAATCTATTAGAGCAACATCATGTTAACATTTTATCCGGAACATGGGAAACCATCACCGTACAGGAAGAAACCATCAATCTATGCGGTGTAGATGATCCCGATGCTTATCTCATTGCACCTACTGCAAATCCGAATACACAACATTTTACAGAACAGCTGAATCAGGTGAAAATGGCATCTGAAAATGGATACTACACTATTTTGTTATCTCATCGACCGGAATATTTTGATTTGTATGTAGATTCTTTTGATTTGGTGCTTTGTGGACATGCCCATGGCGGGCAATGGAGAATCCCTGGTCTGTTGAATGGGCTTTATGCACCGGATCAGGGGCTTTTCCCCAAATATGCCGGAGGAGACTATCAGGGCGGAAATACAACAATGATTGTGAGTCGGGGACTTGCAAGAGAATCCACTCGTATTCCCAGATTTTACAATCGACCAGAACTGGTTGTGATTGATTTGCAGTGAATTTTATTATATATATACGACCAACCTATATGTAAATGCGTTATTTGCATCTATATATAGGTTTATTTTTATGCTAAATTCCATATTATAGATAATAATAAAAATAATTGTGTTCGAATGATTTTTGGTATATTTAGAATATACTATAAGTAGATTTTTTGTCGCAGGAGCACTTTCATGTATTCCGCTCAAATGAGGAAATTTTGACATTTGCTTCGTTGAAGTTTAAAAAGCACGATAAATGTGCAAAATGTATGCAGGATGATATTCTGAAAAGTTTTGCAAAAACAATTTCAAAGAGAAATGCTGACGCTGACAATTCACTTGAGAAAAAGCAGTGGATCATGTGAGAGAGTTGAAAGCAGTGATAATTGTTATGAAATAATTACATTTTGACTCTATCATGTAACATAAAATGAAATTAGGAGGATTTCACAATCATGAAAGACAAAATATTTGGCGTATTGCAGCGTGTCGGTCGTTCATTTATGCTTCCGATTGCACTGTTGCCAGTGGCGGGACTGCTGCTTGGAATTGGCAGTTCCTTTACGAACCCGACCACGATTGAAACTTATCATCTTGGAAAAGTCATCTATGAGGGCGGCTTATTTTATACCATTTTGGATATTATGAGCAAAACAGGCAGTGCCATTTTTGATAATCTTGCGTTGCTTTTTGCAATGGGTGTCGCCATTGGTATGGCGAAAAAGGAAAAAGAGGTAGCAGCTCTTTCTGGTGCGATAGCATTTCTGGTTATGAATACTGCAATTAGTGCGTTGATTTCTGCAAAAGGCGGCGTGGAATCTATGGCAGAAAACTCTACCACTTCCGTGTTAGGGATCACAACCCTGCAAATGGGTGTATTTGGTGGTATTATTGTAGGACTTGGTGTTGCGGCTCTGCACAATAAATTCTATAAAATTGAGCTTCCGCAGGTGCTTTCCTTCTTTGGCGGTACACGGTTTGTTCCCATTGTTGCAACTGTTACCTACCTGCTTGTTGGTATTGTAATGTTTTATCTGTGGCCGATTGTGCAGCTCGGTATTTCCAAACTTGGTGTATTGGTATTGCATTCCGGCTATGCAGGTACCTGGATTTATGGTATTTTGGAACGTGCACTGATTCCGTTTGGTCTGCATCACGTATTCTATATGCCATTCTGGCAGACAGAGCTGGGCGGTTCTATGATGATTGACGGCAATCTTGTAACGGGTGCACAGAATATTTTCTTTGCAGAACTGGCTTCCAAGTCCACAACAGAATTTTCTGTTTCTGCAACCAGATTTATGTCTGGTAAGTTCCCGTTTATGATTTTCGGTCTGCCGGCTGCTGCATTTGCCATGTATCGGGCTGCCCGTCCAGAAAAGAAAAAGGTGGTCGGCAGTCTGTTGCTTTCCGCAGCATTGACATCTATGATTACCGGTATTACAGAACCGTTGGAATTTACCTTCCTGTTTGTTGCACCGCTGATGTATGCAGTACACTGTGTGCTGGCTGGTCTTTCCTATATGCTGATGCACATCCTAAATGTTGGTGTGGGCATGACATTCTCCGGTGGTGCCATTGACCTGACATTGTTTGGTATTCTACAGGGAAATGCAAAAACGCATTGGGTATGGATTATTGTCGTAGGTTTGATTTATGCCGTTGTTTACTATTTTGTATTTTACTTTATGATTACAAAATTGAACCTGAAAACACCTGGACGGGAAGCCGATGATGTGCAGCCAAAGCTTTACAGAAGAAGTGATATGAATGAGGCAAAGGCAGCAAAAGCAGCTGACGGTCAGGCTGTGGATCGAACCAGTGCACTGGTTTTGAAAGGATTGGGCGGAAAGGAAAATCTATCTGACTTGGATTGCTGTGCGACACGATTGAGAGTGACTGTAAAAGATGCCTCTATGATTGACGATGCAATGTTGAAGGCAAGCGGTGCATCTGGTGTCATTCATAAGGGCGACGGGGTACAGGTAATTTACGGACCGCAGGTATCCGTTGTGAAATCCCATCTGGAAGATTTTATTGACTCACCACAGTCAGATGACCTTGACAGCATAATTGGATCCGTTTCAGCAGAAACGACTGTGTTAGAACAGGCAGAGATAACATCCAAGCAGGTAGAATCATTGTCTTCTGAGCATTCCGCTGTGATCATTTACACGCATATGAACGGCACGGTGATACCGTTGGAAGAAGTGGAAGACGATGTATTCTCACAGAAAATTCTGGGCGATGGTATTGCCATTGAACCAGCAGAAGGCAAACTATTTGCACCATGTGACGGAAAGATTGATACTGTTTTTGATACCAAGCACGCAGTTAATATGGTATCAGAAGACGGTGTAGAGCTCTTGATGCACATTGGGATTGATACAGTAAAACTGGAAGGCAAGTATTTTGAATCCCATGTCACCGACGGACAAAAGGTGAAGAAGGGCGATTTGCTGGTAAGTTTTGATAGGAAGGCAATTCAGGCGGCAGGATATAAACTGACCACACCGCTTCTGATTTGTAATACAGACGATTACACTGCTGTTCAACCGGTTTCCGAAGGCGTAGTATCTGCCGGCGAAGCAGCAATCAAAATCAACAAATAAAAAATAGGAGGAAATCAATATGAAAACATTTGCTTACACCATTCAGGACGAGGTAGGAATTCATGCAAGACCCGCAGGGCTGCTTGCCAAAAAGGCAAAGACCTTTGAAAGTACCATTCTTCTGGAAAAAGGCGGTAAATCTGTCAATGTGACCAAACTCATGGCATTGATGGGGTTGGGTGTAAAATGTGGAGATACCGTAACGGTTACTGTAGAAGGTGCAGACGAAGAAACAGCATACGAGGAAATGCAGGCATTCTTTGCAGAAAATTTGTAAAAGCAGAATAAAAACTAACACTCCGGCAGAATCTATTTGTATACAGATTGTAGGTAGACACTGCCGGAGTTTTAGGAGGTAAGAAATGATGAATATTTGGCATGATATTGCGGCAGAAAGAATTTATCCAACCGATTTTATTGCAGTAATTGAAATTTCAAAAGGCAGTAATATGAAGTATGAATTGGATAAGAAAACGGGGATGTTATCATTGGACAGAGTGCTTTTTACAGCCACACATTATCCAATGAATTACGGATTTATTCCCCGTACTTATGCAGATGATCAGGATCCATTGGATGTACTCCTGCTCTGTTCGGTTCCGATTCAACCGATGACGCTTGTGAGAAGTTATCCAATTGGCGTCATGACGATGGAAGACGGTGGAATGGGAGATGAAAAGATTATTGCGATTCCTTATGGAGAGCCCACTTATATGAGCTATACAGACTGTCTCTTATACACATCT
>DYCW01000316.1 GCA_019417865.1 Ruminococcus sp.
GAATAATTAGAATCTGCGTTGCAAAAAGCATCTTGTTCCGTTATGTATTCTTGTAAGGATTTCACCCCATCTGCGGAAACAGTATAAATTGTATTCGTATAATTTGTGTACATAGCGTTGTCAAATATATAATACCGTGTTGTCGTTGCACCCATTCCAATCAAATTAGGCGTGATAAACGATGTACCATCCGCATTGTTGATTTTCAACTGATAGTTTGATGTAGTGTTTGCGTACACCTCAATAGTAGGGGAAACACCGTCTATACCGTCTTTTCCATCTATTCCATTTGTACCAGCTGTACCTGTGTCACCTTTATCACCTTTTTCACCTTGCAAACCCTGTTCTCCCGTATCTCCCTTTTCTCCTTTTGTCTGCCCAGCATTGATGATTGATCCATCCGATAAAGTTACAATTAAATTTCCATCATCATCGATAGCACAATTTTGAACAGATACCGCAGTGCCACCAGAGCCACCACTATTCTTGATTTTCTTATTCAAAATCGAATAAAGCAGTATATCCATATTGATCACCTCACTTACAATTTGTACCACTTATGCTGATACAAAATATATACATCCGATGTGTCAACCGCTAAAAATGTAGAACCTTCTTCATAATCCGTTGACAATGAAGCAATTTCAGCTGCTAAGCCGATTATGTTCCACGCTACTGAAAAATTTAATTCTTTCATTGTTTTCTCCCTGTTGATTCTAGCTGGTATTCTTTTGCATAGTCCACATTCACATAATTTAATGACATCATACGAATGCCCGCCAATTCCGGCAGTGGACGCAAACCAAATGCCACACGTTTTTCATTTTCATACAAAGAGCCACTTGCACCCAAAAGATTGACCATTTCAAGCGTTTGATCTGTACTCATAAAGATAAGATCCTTTGTATAGAATTTAATCTCATTTCCAAATGACCGTTCTCGTGTTGTAAACAGTGCCCGTGTAAATGCCTGTGATAATTCTCTGCATAGCGGTTCTATCGTTTTCTGAAAGAAAGCATTATATTGTTCAAGTGTATAATCGCCTGTCAAAATACAATATGGAACTCCAAAATGGCGAAGGATCTTATCATCAATGAATTGCAGTGTTTCCGCATCCACCATCTGAATTTCTCGTTGTATCGGCTGAAACTCCGATCGAATATCAAGTGGTAAGAATCCGCTTTCTGAATTTTTTAACTTTTGCTCCAGTTCGTACATTGCCTTTTCCGTCTTTCCTTCGTCCATCATGGTATTAAACTTTACTACACCATTTACAGCACAAGAACTGACCATTGCTTTTGATAAATTGGTTAAAAGTTGGTGATTTAACTCCAATGTTTTCAACAATGCTTCGTTATCAGGCTGTCCGAATTCATTTCCACCCATGAATTCATTCACACTATAATTTTTTCGGATATGGATTACATCCGAATAGTCAAGCGTTGTCTCATAATTGTTTGCAAATGTTAATTTCACATAAAGCTTTCCGGATTCATCCTGCAAAAAATCAACATTGGTCGGTGCAACCGGATATAGTCCGGTATAGAGCTTTTGAATGCTCCCGTTTTTATTTTGTATTGTATAATATGTAGGAATCACAAATGCATTATAATTAAAATACAGTTGCCAAATAATTTTTTCAATAAATTCCGTTGTGGTCATGATTTCATTTGGTGTGTTCAAAATGCTTTGAATGTTTCCAGAAACCGGAACAACATCGCATCCAAAGGTTTTGACATGTTGCGGAATCAGCTTTTTGCATTCTAATACAATACAAGAAATACACTGCTGTACCACATCACTTGCATAAATATCATGTCCAAACTGTGAGTAAATGGGAGTAAATCCGTTTAACATATCTGCATATTTTGTTTTTGTCTTCGGCTTTCGTTTCAGTTTATCCAGCCATCCCAAAAGAATCACCGCCTTTCTTTTTATACTCCTACCATTTGCTTAAAATCTGTTCGATAACGTCTATACATTTCATAAAGAATAATTAACGTAACTGTCCCATCAATTCTTTTTGACGATTCAATTTTCACACAAAGACACTGAGAATGATCATCAGTCTTGATTCCGGCATTTTTAAAGCACCATTGATCCATTTCGTTTTTATTGTAGTTGATCAATTGATGCTTTAAATCTGCTTCACAAAGTCTTAAAGCATTTGATAGCGTTGGTGCATTCTGCAAAATCAGAATCAAATCTTCGTTTTCCTTTGTCCAACCATATCGATCCATTCTGTTGATCCAATCTTTTGAAAATCGCTGGTCATACCCACATTTCCACAATTTTATGTTATAATCTTTATAAAGCTCATAAAACCAATCAGCTACAACGGATAAATCTATATCATTTCCTTCTGTAATGGTCAAAAGTCCTTTTTTTGCCCATTCCTTATAGCGTGCCCCAGCATTCCAGTCATCAGAATCTTCTAACTTTGATTCTGGTATAAAATACATCGTATGAATGTATTTGGTACTGTCGTTCGGTTTCATCATCAAAATTTTAGCACACGTTAGGTCCGTAGTTTCAGCAAGATCAACCGCACCAATGCAAATACATCCACGGAAATCTTCTAAATCATAAACAGCTTCATAGTTGTAGTCCTCCAAATTCAACCATGTTTCAACAGCATTTTGCTTGATGTTGAAATCTTTCGACAAAACGAAAATACGGTCTGCTTTGGATTTCCTCGCAACTTCCACTTGTTCTTCTAAATAATCCCACTTTTTGATCACACCAAGGGTTGGATTGCTCTTCACCCATGTTTTTTTATCCTGCCATACTTCATTTTCGGAATCTTGTGTATATAGCCATGGTAACAATCTTTGTCCACTTAAAGAATCATCCTCACCATTTATCACGGCACGGGCTTTTTTCAATTCATCATCAAGATAACCGTCAATCACAAATCCTTCTGTAGTAATATTGATGAATTTCGGATTATCTTTCAAACTTTGAGACTGTTCAATGGATTTTCCTATGACATTTTCTTTCATTTCGTGGGTTTCATCCACGATAGCAAAATCAATGTTGCGTCCTTCTTTATTTCTTGTCTTATCGGATAACTTGAAAATTTTTGAACCATTAACTTTATTCAAAATGAATCGCTGATTTCGCTTTGTATCTTGATCATTTGGATCGATCAATTTTCGCATTGTGTCAATGGCGTCATATGTAATACTCGCTTGATTATCATCGTTTGACGAACAAACAATATCAGACCCTTGATTTCCAATAATCAATTCCGATAATCCTAAAGCAGAACAGGTTTCACTTTTGGTATTTTTTCTGGCAATTAGCAAAATCACCTTTTTAAATCGGTCAAAAGATGTTTTTGACATTTTAAAACTATAGACAGCTTCAATAAATGCTTTTTGCCATAACATAAGAACCATGGGTTTGTTGTAATACGGAGATTTTGTCAGTCGTACACAACGCTCCATAAAGTCGATTCTCAACAACGCATCATTTGTATCATAGTAAAATGCGTCATTTAAGAAATCTTCCTTTAGATTTTGTAATTCCTGCCACAATTCCTGTCCGACTATGATTTCGCCAGTCTCAATCCTTGCACGATATTCCAGCAAAAAACTATTATCCGGTGTCCATATCTTCTTTTCCTTTATCAGCATACACATTCGCTTGCATCTGCAATCTGATTCCTTTCCTCTTTTTATTATCCTTGTAATCCTGCTGCAAGTTCCAGTCTGGATTCTACCCACTCACGAAGCGGGCTTGTATCTTGTTCATTTTCCGTACCGATCGATCTTGCGACAACCTTTACAACATTGATATATTGTTGTAAAAATTCCTTATATAGCTTTGCAGCTGGTGTTGCTCTTTGCTGCATAGTATTTTCCGGATTAACTTTGATCATAGGCAGCTTTTCAAGAGCTTCTAACTGATTTTCAAGGTAGATCATCTTATCAATCAATGGTAAAATAGTCAATTGATTTGAACCTTCGACAAGTTTCAGCAATTCTTCTTTCCTTTCCAACCTTTTCACGCCCTTTCCAAAATTCAAAATCCGAAAATCTGATTTTTTCACTTTCTGCGAAAATCATGCCCCCTCCAACAGTTACCCCCTGCAAGCTTTTTTTTTGCAAGATGGGGGGAAGATCAGAAACCGTCACAAAAATTTTTCCCACCAGTCGAAAATATATTTTTCCCACTCTGCAACATCTCTGCCATCCTCAACTTCTTGTAATCGCCTTAAGCATTCTTCTTTGCTAGTATCTACAAATATTTCTCTTGCATTTAAACTCTTTATAATCCGTTCCCGTTCGCTGCTCAGCGGATACCCACCGATTACCCACGCATTCAGCCATTTACCCTGCCGCATTCGCACCATATCCAACATATAATCTCGTATACTGAATACACAAGATTTTAAGCGATTAGGCTTACTGTATCTATTGCATCCACTCACACACTGCCAGATATTATCCATATCAAGGATAAAATCACCAACATTCATATTCTCTTTTACGAATGTGTTTTTTCCTGAAAGCGGACTACCATATACAAGAAATACCTGTCTATTTGAATGTCCTAACTTATTGTGTATTTTATTATGACATCTATGATGTACCAACATGATATTATCTGGATTTAATGCAATGTTTGCATCATTCACATTATGCTCATCCAATTCTATCACATGGTGTCCAATGCAATCATATTTGTACACAATTGGTTTTCCGCAGTGTTCACAAATAAGTTGACCTTGTTCATTCACTCTTTCCATGCGAATGACTGCCATAAGCTTAATCCAATCTTTTGATTGATAAAAGTTACCATTCATTATTAAACATTCCCTTGCACTTTGCCAGCAACTCTGATGCTCTCAGTCGATTCTTTGTCGGCTCTTCTGTATCATTCATAGTATCAGTCCAAAAGCCTTGTATTTCTGTAGCCGTGGCAACATGCTTCTTTGGATCATTTTCCATCAAGCTATTCAGGTACTTGATATACTCTTGTACTTCTGGACGTGCAACTAATTTATGGGCATTACCTCTCGCATACTTCTTTGAATATCCAGCCATAATGACGGATTTCTCAGCGTTTCCGGCACATTCCCCACAATAATAACTTGCAACTAATTTGTATTGTGGTTTTATATCTGGTTCTTGCATATTTCTTTCACCTATTTTCTCCTATCCACATCCTTCCACATACATTTCGTTCATTGATTATATTATAAATTATGAATGAACCGTTGTGTTACCCTTTTTTCAGGAAAAAAATAGAAAGTCCTCATTACTGAAGACCTTCTACACTCAATTATGAAATTGATCTGATCCGGCTTAAAATCCAAAAGAATTTTCGTCTTTTTTCATAAAACTGCCGTCTTCCAATCGGCACATTCTGCCTTTCCCAAGGCATATTTTTACATGTCACATTTTTCTTGATACAGATTGCAACTGCTTCGGAATCAGCAGCAAGCAACAACGCAGTATCAATCATTTCAATATCTTTTTTCAATCTGCTTTTTTCTGCTTCATCCTCAGTATTACTAATTCTTCTTTTCTTTTCATCATACTGTAAACAAAAATAGTATAATTCAAGATACCTGAATTTTTCTATATAGTACTTTTGTCTCACTGTTTTACACCCTTCTGATGATTTTTTTCCTTCATAAAATCTTCTACCATGTGAAAAAACTCGGTCTTACAATCTCGGCACAAATCGTATGATTGACGTTTCCTTTCAAACCAATCTATCTTTTTGCAGTAC
>DYCW01000317.1 GCA_019417865.1 Ruminococcus sp.
TATTTTTTCAATAATCTGAAAAAATTCCGCTTGCACTCAATCACATGTTCTTTTCTCAGCTTGCTGATTTCCGCAGACAGTCCGCTTCTGTCAACCTCAAGAAAATCCGCAAGCTCTTGTCTGTCATAGGGAATGGTAAAGCTGCTGCTGCCATTCCGCTTTGCTTGAATCATCAGATAGGTCATTAGCTTTTCTCTTGTGGTACGCTTAGATATGATCTCAATTTTCTGATTCAAAAGCAGATTTTTTGCGGCAATTTCTTTCATAAGATTAAAAATCATTTGGCTGTGAAATTCACAGGCATTGCAGCATGGATGTAAAATTCTTCGACTGTCAATCATCATAACCTCACAGTCTTTTTCAGCAATCACATTTACAGGAATGGACTTCGTTTCCGTACAGGCAAAGGATTCCCCAAAAAGCTTTGACGGTTCAATGATCGTGACAATACTCCTGTTTCCATAAAAATCCACACGAACAATTTGTGCTGTTCCTGACAACAGAATACCAATATGAGATGCCGTTTCTCCTTCCGTAAAGATATACTGATTTTTCGGATATAACCGCACTTTTGCTTCAAGACAACTGAGCATTGCCAGAAGATTTTTATCTTCTATGCTTTCAAACAACTTACAGTTTTTCAGTATTTCCAAATATTTTTTCATGACAAATCTCCATTTGTTGAAATTTCAACATACTTTTTTCTTTGATGATACTATAATGAAATCACAAAGTCAAGAAACAATAAGCGGAGGTTTTGTTATGATACGAAAAATTATAAAAATAAATGAAGAAAAATGCAATGGCTGCGGTGCTTGTGCTGCTGCCTGTCATGAGGGTGCAATCGGAATGGTAAATGATAAAGCGAAGCTGCTTCGTGAGGACTACTGTGACGGTTTAGGCGACTGCCTGCCGGCTTGTCCCACAAATGCAATCACCTTTGAAGAACGTGAAGCACCTGCCTATAATGAAGCGGCAGTGCTTGCGGCAAAAGCAAAAAAATCACCAGAGGTACTCCCTTGCGGCTGTCCCGGAACGCAGTCCAAATCTATTAAACGAGAGGAAACGGATTCTGTTTTTGAGAATTCGCAATTTTTCAGCCGTCTTTCCCAGTGGCCTGTGCAAATAAAGCTTGTCCCTGTAAATGCACCCTATTTTGACAGTGCAGACCTGTTGATTGCGGCAGACTGTACAGCTTATGCCTATGGCAGGTTCCATGAGGATTTTATCAGAAACCGCATTACGCTGATTGGCTGTTCAAAACTGGACGAGGGTGACTATGCCGAAAAGCTGACGCAGATTATCGTAAACAACAATATCAAAAGCCTGACCATTGTCCGTATGGAAGTGCCATGCTGCGGCGGTATTGAGAATGCGGCAAAGCGGGCATTGCAGGCAAGCGGAAAGTTTATTCCATGGCAGGTTGTTACAATTTCAACGGACGGAAAAATTGTTGATTAAAGGAGTATGATTATGGAAAAGAAAATGTTTTGTTTTCAGTGTGAGCAGACTGGATGCCGCGGTTGCACAGGAAGTGTCGGTGTTTGTGGAAAGAAAGCAGATACAGCCAAATTACAGGACGAACTGACAGGGACACTTATTGGTCTGGCACGTTCAGCTGATGGTAATGAACACATGATAAACAGCAATACCTATAAGCTGATCATTGAGGGACTGTTTACCACGCTTACCAACGTAAGTTTTGATGACAATGCAATTCAGAATCAGATAGAACTGGTGCATATGGAAAAGTCAAGGCTTATTCCGGATTGCAGCAGCTGTGCCTCACCATGTGGCAAAAATAATGACTATGACATGAGTGTGCTTTGGAATGCGGACGAAAATATCCGTTCTCTGAAATCGTTGATTTTATTCGGTCTGAGAGGTATGGCGGCATATGCATATCATGCAATGGTTCTGGGCTATACAGATGACGAGGTGAACCATTTCTTCATAGAGGGACTTTTCAAAATCGGTCTTGAACTGACAATGGAAGAACTACTTCCTGTTGTGATGAAAGTGGGAGAAATCAACCTGAAATGTATGGATCTGCTTGACAGAGCAAACACCGAAACCTACGGAAATCCTGAGCCGGTAACCGTTCCACTGAAAGTTGAAAAAGGTCCGTTTATTGTGGTTTCAGGGCATGACCTGAGAGATTTGCAGTTGATTCTGGAGCAAACCAAAGACACGGGAATCAACATTTACACTCACGGAGAAATGCTGCCTGCCCATGCTTATCCTAAGCTGAAAGCATATCCCCATCTTAAGGGCAATTTCGGTACGGCATGGCAGAATCAGCAGAAGGAATTTGAGAGTATCCCTGCACCAGTTTTGTTTACAACCAATTGCATTATGCCTCCGAAGTCAAGTTATGCTGACAGAATTTTCACAACAGAAGCGGTTGCATTTCCCGGTACTGTTCATATTGGTGAGGATAAGGATTTCAGCCCACTTATCAGAAAGGCATTGGAACTTGGCGGATATGCTGAAGATATGGAGTTTACCGGCATCAACGGCGGAAAACAGGTAACAACGGGCTTCGGACATCATGCGATACTGTCAGATGCTGATAAAGTCGTGGAAGCCGTGAAATCGGGAGCAATACGCCATTTCTTCTTAGTGGGCGGCTGTGACGGTGCGAAAGCAGGCAGAAACTACTACACTGAATTTGTAAAGCAGACACCAAAAGATACGGTTGTACTGACCCTTGCCTGTGGAAAATATCGTTTTAATGACCTTGATTTAGGTGAAATCGGCGGACTTCCGAGAATCATGGATATGGGACAGTGTAATGACGCATACGGTGCAATTAAGGTGGCGACTGCTCTTGCTAAGGCTTTTGATTGCGGCGTTAATGAACTTCCTCTGTCGTATGTTCTGTCATGGTATGAGCAGAAAGCGGTTTGTATTCTGCTGACGCTGCTTCATCTGGGAATCAGAAATATTCGCCTTGGTCCATCGCTGCCTGCGTTCCTTTCAAAGGATGTGCTGGCGTTTCTGGTGGAGAATTTCGGAATTGCTCCAATTACAACGCCGGAAAACGATTTGGATACTTTGCTGAAATAATATCTGATAGTGCATCGGAAAAGCTTGCTGTGGAAAAACCGAAGCAAGCTTTTTCTATTTATATTCAAACTCAAAGCTTGCTCTGTCGCTGACAAATTCAAACAAAACTTTTCCTTTGTACGAAAACCGATAGTATGCCTTGTACGAAGCACTTTCATGGATAGTTCGATTCATGAGTCCATGGTTCGGCGCAGCAAGTGGTTGAGGATTCTTCCGGAGCAGCTTTGCAGTCAGTTGATAATCACCCTGTTTTATAGTGACGGAATTATTGCTGATATACTTTACCTTAGCACCCAGATAAGTGGCGATTCGATGTTCTTTCCCGTTTCGCAGAACTACGCCGATAATTCCGGTAAAGTGAAATCCGAAAAAGGGAATATCTGCAACAGACAGCATCAGCGAACCATTTCTGAAATGACATTGTGTCCAGATATATT
>DYCW01000318.1:0-6881 GCA_019417865.1 Ruminococcus sp.
TATTGTAGCACTTGTAAAAAAGATAGTCGCCGATACGTGTAATGCCGCTTCCAATGGTAACACTTTTTATATCTGTATTATTTTTAAAAACAGATATATTTCCATTTAACTCATAATCATAGGTAGCCCCTGTGCCACGCAGCAGCAGGCTGCCGTCTGCGTATTGAATGTAGTAAACATCCTCTCCGCACTGTCCGGCAGCTACCATGTCAGAGGTGAAGTCCTCCAGCTTCGCCTGCATATCTGCAATCTGGGATTGCTGGTCAGAAATCTTCTTGGTCAGTTCTGCAACCTTCGCATTGTACTGGGCAAGCGAGGAGAGAATTTCGGATACCTTACACTTTCCAAGGATACATTTACAGTAGCCGCACAGATTCTCATCTGCCCGACAGTCTGTGATATTGGATGCCGTAATGCCAGAAGAGCCGCCGGCAAGGCGAATCTGACAGAGCGTCAAATGGGTGCGGACATCGTTGTCGGTGAAGTGTGGCATTTCTGGATTGACCGCAGCGGTTCCGGCACGCACGATAAACTGGCAATCCCGTACCGCCTCCTGTGTGTCACAGAAAATTCCCACGATGACATAGCGGGGAAGGGATTCATCTGCATATTCCGATAAATCCAACACATAAGGCGTGTCATTCCGAAAGTAATGTCCTTTGATCCATGCCTGTCCTGTGCCGATTCGTACCTGAAATCCACCCACAGGAGAGATGGCAAAGCACTGCCCATAGGAATCCAGAATGCCGTCACAGATGAGACTGGACAAATAATTTGTAAAGTTTTCCGCTGTATACACCCGATCCAAATTTCGGGCATCAAAAAAACCGCAAGAAATTGCCATGGTTTAACCTCCTGAAAATGTCGGTGTCAAGTTTCTCCCGTTCTGATCGAAACTTTCAATCATGCCGGTCAGCCGTATTCGCTCCTGTGATAGTCCAAATCGAGCCTGTCGGACGGTCACATAATCTCCGACAAAGTAATCTTTCTGATATTGATACTGCAAACTGGACGCAGCAATGGTGGATTCACTGGATTCTGTCACAGGCAGCAGGTTTTCCCGTCCCCGTTCCTCCAGCATTTTTAAGTACTCACTTTCTGGAATGGGAACGGTTTCTCCGGCATCGTTCTGTGTTTCCTCAGAAAGGTCTCTGGCATCGACATAGACTTCATAGCGTTCCAGATGTTCCGGCTCTGGATCAGAGGAGCAGAACACCTGTTTTCGTGCCTCTCCTTCTCCCGCACCAAATGTATAAGCGGCATTTTGCTGTGCCGCACAATTTTTGTGATAGGAAAAGGTCAACAGGTTATTATAGGTGTCGGAGAACACCACATGCGGAACGGTGTCCTGTAAAATGCTTCTGTCTGTTCCTTCAGAAAGCGTGAACTGCATCTGAAAGACGCGGCTGTTTGGGGTCGTTTCCACCAATCGGATATTTGCTGTTCCCCCGACCAGTTCGCAGAGCTTGTAAACCCATTCCATCAGGTTGGCATAGCTGATTTGCAGATGGGTTTCCTTCTGCCAGCAGGCACCGCTGATATCTCCGATTTGCAGCCCCGGCAGCAATCTTGCACCGCTTTGCAGACAGTTTTGCCGGATGGCTTCGGTGATAATTGCCCCGTAGCTGGTCTGTTCTTTGATGTACAGGGTGGGATAAATAATCCGTCTGGACAGCAAACACATCAGAAATCGTCCCGTGACTGTGAGATAATCCCCATTTTCAACATCCGTGTCCAGCTGAACCGATTCAATCAGACCATAGTGTTCTTTGTCATCGCTGCGACCAACCAACCTGCCAGTCTGAAAGACAGATAAGTTTTGAGCAGTTGCAGCGATGTAAACCTCAAACTGACCGCACTGGAAGTATTCAATATCCCATAACAAGCTGGAGAACGCATCACAGACTGCCTCTAAAGTAATTCGAACCTCTTCGCCAACGGATTCCATTTGATAAATTTCAATCAGCAAGTTTACACCCCCAAATACGCATCTGTGTGCACGATGGTAGCCGTCAGTTGCGTGGTATATCCGGACGCCCGGAGTGCAAAGCGATTTCTACCCTCCCGCAGCATCAACCAAGTAGAGCCGGCAGAAAGACAGTTCATGATGTTGGAAGTGACACCATTTCGGGTCAGTTGGATGGATTTTGCCCCTTGTTTTGTCGTAATTGTGATTTTATCACCGGGCTGCATATCCATATTGAGTTGCAGATAGGCATCCGTGTCCACATCATAAACAACAGGGGAGCGGACGGCTGGATTCGGTACATTCTCGCCGGTTTCGGCTTCCAACAGAATGGTAAATCCGACTTCTTCGCCGGAATTGAAAATCGTAACCGCTTTGTCGGTGTTGTATTGCCCAAGCGGAAAGGGGTCATCGCTTTCCGGAAAGGGAAAATGAAATGCTCCTGTAATCATCTGGCTGGTTGCATAAATGGATTTCGTGCTGTACCAATAGGGGTCCGGACAAATGATGCTGATCTGTCCATTTGTCGGTTCTCCGAAATTTTTCACAATACAGTTTTCTACATAGCCCTCGGTGTAGACATCGATGCCGACGGTCTGATAATAGACTTTGATATATCGTCCCGTTTTGACTACTCGATAGAGTGCCTGCCGATGCAGTTCAATTTCCGTACCCCGCATACTGAAGTAGAGTACCAGATTTCGTTTTTCAATAAAGGCATTGTGAAAATAGCTGCCATCCATGCCTGCATATGGGGTCGTGCTGACGGTGCCTGCAGGCGGATATAGCCCGTCTATGTTGGAAATCATATACTGATTTGCTGTGTTCGTCATCCGGATGCGTTCTCCGGCTTGGTTCTCCAGAATCAAAGAAAATCGCATTCGTATCACCTCACACATTGATGGCATTGCGGGTCTGGCGGAAGAGCTCCAGTCTGGATACCGGTTTCAGACCGTTGTTTGTCTGGTTAACGGTTCGGCTGTTGTCAGTAGTGTAATAATTGTTTACCACAGAACTTGCTTTTGGTTCTGTTTTCAATCCGTTTAGATTCCAGTCCATATGCAATGATTTTTCAGCGGCTGCCATCACTTCTTGCCCCATAGAATTGACTGCCTCAACTGCAGTTTTCACCTTATCATCCACACCTTCTGCGAGACCGTATACCAGATTAAATCCCAGTTCTTTCTTGAATAGCTTGGAAGGAGAGGCTATTCCAAAGAATCCGGCAATATTATCCCAGATTTCCTGACAGAAACCTGAAATCTGTCCCCATAGCCAACCGCAGACATCGGAAATGCCGTTCCAGATACCGTATACAATATCCGACCCAATACTATAAACACGATCCGGTAAGCCGGTTATGCCGTCCACAAGGTTGTTCCACAAATTCGATGCCGCATCTCTTGCTTTGTATCCAATCTCCAGAACAAAGGAGCTGACTTTAGAAAGCACATTGGACAGCCAGTTCCAAACCTCTCCGGGCAAACCGCTGATTTTATCAATGATATTGCTGAAAAATCCGGAAATCGCTTCTGTTGCCTTGTTTCGCATATCAGCAGACCAAACTGCTACTTTTGCAATTACACTGGAAAGCCAGTTCCAGAATTCGCCCGGGAGCTGAGAAAGCTTGTTGATAATGTTGCTAAAGAAATTGGAAATCGTTTCCGTGGCTTTATTCTGCATGTCAATAGACCACTTGATAACATTGGCAAACACATCGCAAAGCCAATTCCAGAATTCGCCGGGAAGTTCTTTTAATTTGTCGATAATAGAGTTGAAGAAGTTTGAAATCGCTTCTTTCGCCTTGTCCCAGATATTTGATGCCCATTCCTTGACACGTTCAAACAGGTCGGAGAAAATCTCCCCCCAAGAGCTGAGAACGGATTCCCGAATGGAAAGAATCCCTTCCAGAATCGCCTGTAGAATGCTTGCTCCCAGAGCCAGCCAGTCTGTCTGAAGGATGCTGTCAATGAGAGCTCCAACGAGTTGTGGAACCGCTGCTATCAGCTGTGGGATGGCTTGTATCAGTCCGCTCACAAGTCCTGCAATCAGATTCATGGCACAAGTGATGATTTGTGGCAGAGCACCCAATAGACCGTTAGTCAGCCCCATAATCAGTTGGATAGCCGCTTGTAAAATCATCGGCAGATTCTGCATCAGACCAGTTACCAAACCTTGTATCAGTTGGATAGCTGACTGTACGATTTGCGGCATGCATTGTAATAGCCCTTGAATCAGGCTGTTGATCATTTGCAATGCTGCACTTATAATTTGCGGAAGATTTTGCAGCAGTCCGTCTGACAGCTTTAAAACAAGCTGAACCGCTGTCTGTACGATTTCGGGAAGGTTTTGCAGTAACCCATCACATAGATTTTGCACCAATACCATTGCAGCCTCTATGATTTGTGGGATATTATCCAGCAAGCCATCTATCAACCCGCCGATTAGTTCTAATGCAGCGTTCAGGATATCCGGAAGGGCATCCAATAGACCACCAGAAAAACCCGCAATCAGAGAGATAGCAGCAGAAAGAAACAATGGCATATTGGAAGCAAGGAAGGAAACGAGTTGCTGTAACAGAACGGATACCGCATTCAGAATCACAGGGGCATTCTGCATCAGGGCATCTCCGACTTGCTGTAAGGCTGATAGGGCACTTTCCAGTAAAGTTGGCAAAGCAGATTGGAGATAGGATGTCAGTTGCGTCAGCAGATTCAGGAAGGAAGTGACCAGAATCGGCAGAACCGTGTCAATCAAGGGTGGCAGCAGGGTTCCAAGAGATTCTATCAGGGTGAGGAAAAGATTGTTGAAGCCCTCTAACAGCCCGGGTAGTATCTGGGGGATCTGTGTTCGTATCGTTTCTGCGAGTTGGTTCACCAATTCAGAAACTTTGGAGAGAGCGGCATCCAGACCACCTTCGTTAAAGGCATTCACAATTTCTGTAATACCTTGTACTGCTTCTCTTGCAGAAGGGGCAAGTTTTTCTCCGAGTGAAATGCCCGCTCCTTCGGCAGCAGAGGACAGCAGGGTAAGGTCACCTTTGAGATTGTCCAACTTGATCTGTGCCATTTCCTCGGCTGCACCATTGCAGTTGTAAATGGAATCAGACAGCTTAGCAAAATCCTCATCGCTGGCATTGATGATAGACAACATACCTGCCATCGCTTCTTTACCGAAAATGGTAGAGGCAGCTTCAATCTGCTGCACTTTACTCAGACCATCTGTGGTTTTGGATACGTCCGCAAGTATCTCATCATAACTTCGGAGATTGCCATCTGCATCGGTAAGAGCGACATCGGTACCGCCGATGGAAGAACGAAGATCCCCCATGACCTCCATGAGGGACTTCGTTTCGCCATTGGTATTCGTCAGGGAAATGCCCAGTTGCTCCATCGCTGTTGCCTGTTTATCTGTCGGGCTTGCAAGGTTGGCGAGAGCCGTTTTCAGAGAGGTACCAGCCTGACTGCCTTTGATGCCGGCATTCGCCATCAAGCCAACTGCTACAGCAGTATCCTCAGCAGAATAGCCCAGTGTACCGGCAATCGGTGCAACATATTTGAAGGTTTCGCCCATCAAGGATACGTTGGTATTCGCACTGGTGGAAGCAGCTGCCAGTACATCGGCATAGTGTGTCGCATTGGAGATTCCATCCGCAAATTCTCCGTCTGCAGCCAGTCCGAAAGCTGTCATACTATCTGTGACAATATCAGAAACGGTTGCCAGATCTTCTCCGGATGCGGCTGCCAGATTCATGACACCAGATACAGAACTGAGGACATCTTCCGTTGACCAGCCTGCCATCGCCATGTATTCCATTGCCTGCCCGACTTCTGTCGAGGTAAAGGCAGTCGTAGACCCTAATTCTTTCGCCTTTTCAGAAAGTTTTGCTGTGGCGTGTTCCAGTTCTGCGGTTGTCTCACAGGAACCGGACATCAGAGCCTTGACCGTAGACATCTGACTTTCAAATTCGGAAAAGGTGGTCAGACCAGTTGTGGCAACGGTCGCACCAAGGGCAGCTGCTGCACCGGTATAAGCGGTGAATGCCTTTACCCCCACTTCTGCACCGGTTGCCACACCGCTACCCAAAGTAGAAGCAAGCTTGGAAAAATGCCCTTCGCTTTCAGATGCCTTTTCTCCCGCAGCTTTTGCACTGTCGCCGGCACTCTTCATGCTTTTATCAAACTTGTCTGCCGCTTCCGAAGCTTTCTTTACCGTAGATTCCTCGTCAGCAATTTCTCCGGAAAGCTTTTTAATTTGCTCCTTCAAGGAATTTGCTTCAGAAGAATGCTTGCCATACTTTTCAGTTGCGTCCACATACTCCTGTTTGAGTTTAGATAGATCCTGTTTCTGAGAGGCTAATTTATCCGTCAAGCCCTGTTCTGCGGTAGTCAGCTTTTTGGCTTCGCTCTCCATCGTGGAAAGCTGCTTTGTACAGCCTTGATGTTCCTCTGAGAGGGATTTCATTTTTGTAGCAAGCTGTTGTGCCTCTGTAGAGTTTTTTCCATACTGCATACAGGCATTCTGGTATTCCGTAGACAGCTTGGACAACTCGGATTCTTGTTTAGAAATGGTCTCTTTTAAGGATTCCAATGGCGTTTGTGCGGACTGCTCGGCTTGTCCAAGCTTTTTTGCTGCGGTTTCTGCATCTCCCAGCTTGGCGGTATTTTGAGACAATTCTTCATTTAGCTGGTCGTATTTCTGCTTGAGTTCGATTGCGGCATCGGAGTTTTCTCCCTGCCCAAGAACAATGTCGGTATACTTTGTTTTTAAATCAGAAAGCTCTGATTTTTGTTTAGAAATGGTCTCTTTCAGGGATTCCAGTGGCGTTTGTGCAGACTGTTCGGCTTGTCCAAGCTTTTCTGCTGCGGTTTCTGCATCTCCCAGCTTGGCGGTATTTTGAGACAATTCTTCATTT
>DYCW01000318.1:6981-8053 GCA_019417865.1 Ruminococcus sp.
AGCTGGTCGTATTTCTGCTTGAGTTCGATTGCGGCATCGGAATCTTTTCCTTGTTCCAGAACAATGTCGGTATACTTTGTTTTCAATTCAGAAAGTTCTGATTTCTGCTTCGCAATCGTATCTTTTAACTGATTGGAGGCAGAATGCATACTTTCTAATTTGTCTGTATACTTTTTCTGGGCTTCCGTAGTACGAACAATCTCCGCTTGCAGGGACTGATATTGTTGAAGCGAAATTTCACCGGACTGCATTTTTGCATAGGCTTCTTGTGCCGCCTTTTTCAGCCCTTCTAATTTATCGCTGGTCAGTCCGATTTCTTTTGCCAGCAGACTTTGCTTCTGTGCCAGTAGATCGGTATTCGTAGGATCCAGTTTCAGAAGCTTTTCTACATTTTGCAGCTCGGACTGTGTGGTGCGTACCATCTTGTTGACATCACCAAGCGATTTGTTCAGCCCAGCGGTGTCTCCGTTAATTTCTACCGTAATCCCTTTGATACGGTCTGCCATAGAAATTCACCTGCCTTTCTAAAAAACAACTTGACACCATATGCGGCACCATATTATAATAAAGAAAAAGAAGTCATTGAGAATCAGGAGGGATGATGGATGAAAACCTTACAAGAATATTTGTGTCTGCCATATAAAATGGAGATTCTGCCTGATACAGAAGAGGGTGGATATGTGGTTTCGTTTCCGGAACTGCCCGGCTGCCTGACTTGTGCAGAAACAATGGAAGAAGCCATCCGCAATGCGGAAGATGCAAAAAAAGCATGGATGGAGGCAGCGATGGAAGAACACCTGACCATCCCTGAGCCCAGCCGCCCGGAGGATTATTCCGGTCAATTCAAGCTCCGGATTCCGAAGTCATTGCATCAACAGTTAGCGATTCACGCAAAGCAGGAAGGCATCAGCATGAATCAGTACTGTTATCTCCTAACCAAATATGATACAGCTGCACACCATTCCGAATGAAAAGACCCGTCAAATACCTGACGGGTCTTTTTCTGTTTAGAACTTGTCAAATTATCACAACCTAAAGGATATCTTCACCTTTTGAAATATGCCCTTAAATA
>DYCW01000319.1 GCA_019417865.1 Ruminococcus sp.
ATCTGCTTCTTGCCTTGATTTGAAAATAATAATTGTTTTATTTTTATGATTTTCAAGCATTTTATATATATCAGGTAATTTTTTGGTCGGAAAATCTATAATCCATTGTCTAAATTCCTCATCAAATTCTGTCTCAATCCACGGTAGATCCTCTCTTTTTACACCAATTCTAGCTTCTGCACCTGAAAGACAAATTTCAAGCGGATAATCTAAAAGAAATACCGTATCACAGTTCTCTAAACGCACTTTAAGTGTCCTTTGATAATTACCATCAATAATCCATCTATCTGTAGAAAGAATACAGTTTAGTTTTTTATCAAATTCTTCAGTAGAAAGATTTGTTTTATCAGGTTTATGCCATAACAAATCCAAATGATAAAGCGGTAAATTAGTGATATCTCTTAATTTTTGGGAAAAAGTGCTTTTTCCTGAACCTGGGCTTCCAATTACAATAATCTTTTGAAACATTATTACTCCTCATCAATGTGAATGCAGAGAATTTGGGTATCCAATTCCGTTGTTCACTTCGCAAAATGTTCGTTGGGAAATTCTCAAACCGTTATCAAACCTGCTGATTCAATTGGAATTTAGTGTTCTTCTGATAAGAATGCCTTTATTCTTTCAAATTCTCTAATTCAGCCAACGAAAGCCCTTTTATCAAAATGAAATTTTCGTTTGCGTCAAGAGCATATTTTTCAGCTTTTTTAAAGCTGAAAAATAATTAGCATCACCCATAATTTTGTCTTCAGATATGCTAACGATCACTAGTTTCCACTCTGATATTACTTTTCCATCAATCCTGTATCCTAATTGTGGATTTTTAGGAAGTATCGTTTTGGTACTTTCCGTTAAGGCGATTGCTCCAAATGGATTACCATCTGGTTTTTTATAAAATTTTGGTGTTGCATTGTAAGCATCGCTCCAATCAACTGCTTCTTGTTTTCTTTTTACCTTATCAAATAAACCCATTATGATCCCTCCTGATAAATTCCAATTTATGCTTTTTCTTTTCCATTACAGGAAATCCAATCACCTTCTTTCCAGTCTTTTTGCAGCAGCAATGCATCTGGTATTCGCACCCAGCGTTCTGTATCATCTTCTGCACGCAGCAGTACTTGATCCATGGGTTCTTCGCCATCTGGAATCCCTTCACAGCCATGATCTTCCTCATAAATATCAATAATCTGATAAACATTCTCCATTATTTTCCTCTTTTCTGTTTTTATTCCAGTAATGCGATAATATCTTCTGCTGACATTTTGAGCAGATCTGCATCTCCAGAAACGGCAAGCTGTGCCAATTCCGCTTTTTTCTCCTGCATTTGCTGGATTTTTTCTTCAATCGTTCCTTTTGCAATCAGTTTGTATATCTGCACGTTCTTTTTTTGACCAATTCGATAAACACGGTCCGTCGCTTGCTGCTCTGCAGAGAGATTCCACCATGGGTCATAGTGAATGACAATATCGGCACCAATTAAATTTAATCCAGTGCCACCGGCTTTCAGTGAAATCAAAAAGACATCTGTATCATCCTGATTGAAAGTGTTGACCATCTCCATTCGGCTGCTCGTTTTGGTTGCTCCTGTTAACAGGAAAAAGGAGATCTGTTGTTGACGGAGACGTTCTGCAATGATATGCAGCATAGAGGTGAACTGGGAAAAGAGCAGCAATTTATGTCCAGCATGGACACAGCTTTCTACCAGTTCCATACACTGTTCCAGTTTTGCACTGCCATCTTGATAGGTGTCATACACCAGCGAAGGATCACAGCAAATTTGTCGCAGTCTTGTCAGCATTGCTAAAATTTGCAGTTTGCCTTCACCAGAATTATGGTTCGTACTGGTTGCCAGCATTTGTTTTGTTTGTAGTACCGTTGCAGTATACAACTTGTCCTGTGACTCTTCCATTTCGCTCAGTAAAACGGTTTCTGTTTTTTCTGGAAGTTCTGCAAGGACATCTTTTTTCATACGCCGCAAAATAAATGGAGCCACAACTTTTTGCAGCGACTTTATCGCAGCAGCCTCTTTCTTTTTTACAATGGGCGTTTCGTAAGTGGTCTTAAACTTGCTGTATCCAAACAGATATTTGGGCATGATGAAATCAAAAATGCTCCAGAGTTCTGCGAGTGTATTTTCAACAGGTGTCCCTGTTAAAGCAAAACGGATGCGGCTGGAAATACCCTTGACGGCTTTTGCTGCCTGTGTTGTATGATTTTTGATGGATTGTGCTTCATCCAAAAATTGCAAATTAAAGGACAAGTCTTGGTATAAAACAATATCTCTTGCCAAGAGGGAATAAGAGGTAATCAGTACATCATAGTCTGCGGCATTTTGCAGCAGTTGTTTTCGTACAGCTGCTACGCCGATAATAACTGCCGTTTTTAAATCTGGTGCAAATTTTTCTATTTCACTTTTCCAGTTTAAGGTTAGTGAGGAGGGGCAGACA
>DYCW01000032.1 GCA_019417865.1 Ruminococcus sp.
ATTGTGTACTGTTTGAAATACTTTGTTTTATGAATCGGGGAATTTTTTATATTATACCATATTTTTTGACGATGTTTCAACTATTTTTGTGAAATTTTACATCTTTGAAAAAGGAGACTCTTATGAAAATCAAATTGATTGCATTGGATTTAGATGAAACCGTTCTGCACAATGACGGTTCTCTTTCTGTTTTTACAAAACAGATCTTGATACAGGTTGTTGCAACAGGCTGCTATGTTGTCATTGCAAGCGGCAGAAGTTTTCATACGCTGCCACAAGAGTTGACTTCGTTTTCGGGGATTTCTTATGCGATTACTTCCAATGGAGCAGCACTTTATGATCTATCTCTGCGAAAGCTGCTTTTGAGACATACAATATCGAAACGGGCAGTCCAGCAGATTTTGCAGTATGCACAGACTTGCAGTGCCCCTTTAGAAGTATTTTGTAATGGGGAAGCACACGCTGCCAGTTCATATGTTGCACATCCAGAGCGGTATGGACGTGGGAAAAAAGCGGCAGCCTATATTCAACAAACCAGAATCCCAGAATCGAATTTAATAGCATTTGCAATGGAACGGCAGAAGGAAATAGAAGGCTTTGATTTTTCCTGCATCACAGATGAGCAGCAGAAGCAGGTTATAGCGGATTTGCAGAAACAGGTTGCAGAAATTCGGATTACTTCTTCTGGACATCGTCTGGTAGAAATCATGCATTATCGTGCCGGAAAAGAATCCATGCTGCAAAGACTTGCACAGCAGCTTGCTATAAAACAATCTGAGATACTTGCATTTGGCAATGGAGAGAATGATGCCGCTATGCTGCGATGGGCAGGGATGGGCGTAGCCGTTCGGAATGCAGCACCTGCCTGTCTGGCGGCAGCAGATGTAGTAACAGATTCCAATGAGAAAGACGGCGTAGCAAAGTTTTTGCAGGTACAGATGCAGAATGGCATTTTAATTTTATAATTTGTTGTTATATTTCAAAAGGTCGAATCACGGGAATCCATTTTAGAATAAAGATGGATTCCCATTTGTTGTTTTCATAAAACTATAAATGAACACGCATCGTCATTTTGCACAATAATCCCCTACTATTTATGTCCTCTCCGCAATCAAAAATAGGTTTATCATCTAAAATTACGACATAATTTTGTGCAAGTTGCTGGAAACGCTCATTTATAGCATAAAAAATAATTTTGAACTGTTTGCAGGTTTTGTAATAATGTGATATAATTAATGTATGCCATACAGAGCCCTTATGCAAATAAAAGCGGAGGAAAGGGCACAGAATGGGAATCGTTTAAGGGGTATGGTAGATCTGTGCCGGAAAAGCGGATATGTTCAAAATTCCAAAAGGGTATGAGAATGTAACAAAAACCATACGGATACCGGAACCGATTGCACAGAAGCTTGAAATGCTTGCAGCGAAGAATTCCATATCTTTTAATCAGCTTGTAATATCGTGTATAGAGTTTGCACTTGACAATGCTGATACAGAAGATAGCGATGAAATCAAGCAGAAATGACTGCAATTATCAAATGGAGTTAAAGATTTATTCCATTGATAAAGTAGTTTGAGAAGCTGACATATAAGAATAATGAGTTAGTAAGTGGACTAATCATCCAGTACATCAGATCTACACGATGTCATTTGGAATCATATTGCAGGTTATCGGTAAATTGTTTTTTTATTAAATGGGGGTGTTGCGGATGTATAGAACATAGTTTGTATATCATATTAGATTATGAAACTAAAATGAACAGGAAAGCTTTATAAACTCCGCTTCAGAAGCTGCCGTCTGTAATATGACGGTGGCTTCTTTTTGTATTTTAGTTATGCAAACAGATTAGCAATGAAAATATCTTGCAAAATTATAGCAAAAATGAGTCTATCTTTTGGAGTGATGCTCTGTTATAATTAAAATATAGCCCAATGGCTTTAAGAGAATAATTGGATTAGGAGAGATGCGTATGAAAGTGTATAAAATGTGACACATCATGAAAAAATATCGGAGGAATTGAAAATGAAAAAGTTGTGTATTATTCTTGCAATCATAACAATGGTAAGTATGGTAGTTATGACTACAGGATGCGGTAGTTCTTCAAACAGTAGTGACAAAGATTTGTTTGATGCAAAGTCATGGGATTATGATGGAGATGGCAAACTCAATGACAAAGAGCTGAAAGATTACGGTGATTTTTATCAGGACGCATATGATTATGCTTATAATTAAAAATATGCTGAATAACAAGTGAATTCCGTAAATTTCTGCGACAATCCAGTTGACAAGTTCAAAAAAATCTGGTATACTAATAATAGCAACATAGCTTTCAAAAAATGGGGTGCACCACCTGTGGGTGCAGCCCTTTTTCTGTCTGTTTGCAAAAAAGAAAAGGAGTGGTGACAGATGCATGTCAACGGAGTGGAAATGATACTGGAAAAACCAGTTACCCTGCAAGATTTTTTGATTGCACAGGGATATGATACTCGTACAATTGCAGTGGAGCGTAATGAAGAGATTGTACCAAAAGCAACCTATCCAGAGATTCTACTGCAAGATACCGATATTTTGGAGATCGTTCATTTTATGGGCGGGGGACAGGCAAAATAAATAGGAGGAAATCACAATGCAAACAAAACAATATCCAGATGATGTGTTAACCTTAGGCAACCATACATTTCATTCTCGTTTTATTTTAGGTTCTGGAAAGTTTTCCCTTTCCTTGATTCAAACCGTTATGGAATACGGCGGCAGTGAAATGGCAACCATTGCTCTGCGGCGTGCCAACGCAGAAAGCAAGGAAAACATTTTGGACTTTTTGCCGAAAAATATCACACTGCTTCCCAATACCTCTGGTGCAAGAAATGCAGAAGAAGCCATTCGAATTGCACGGCTGTCCAGAGAACTTGGCTGTGGTGATTTTGTAAAGATTGAAGTGATTCATGATTCCAAATATCTGCTGCCTGACAATGAGGAAACCATCAAGGCGACTCGTCAGTTGGCAAAGGAAGGGTTTCTTGTACTGCCCTATATGTATCCCGATTTAATTGCTGCTCGGAAACTGGAAGATGCCGGGGCAGCTGCCATTATGCCACTGGGGGCACCGATCGGCAGTAATCAGGGTTTGCGGACAAAAGATTTTATTCGCATTCTCATTGAAGAAATGAAACTGCCAGTAATTGTAGACGCTGGCATTGGTGCTCCATCGCAGGCTTGTGAGGCGATGGAAATGGGAGCCGCTGCTGTGATGGCAAATACTGCGGTGGCAACGGCAGGAGATTGTGCAGCAATGGCTACGGCATTTCGTCTGGCGGTAGAGGCTGGTAGGTTGGCATATCTCTCCAAACTTGGCAGGGTGCTGGACAAGGGAGCAGAGGCATCCAGTCCTTTGACAGGATTTTTACAGGATTAAGAGGGAGGCGATTGTTGTGCAGACGATTTATGATCCGATGGTCTATCAGCCGCAAATGCAGCAGTTGGATTCCCATATGTTTGAAGCCGTTCAGGAAGCGATGGTTGCATTTGAACAGGTTGTGTATACGGAAGCTGATGTAAAAGCAGCTCTGCGAAAACAGACTTGCAGCGTACAGGATTATGCAGCACTGCTTTCACTAGCAGCAGAACCATTTTTGGAACAAATGGCAGAAAAGGCAAAACAGGAACGAGAAAAGCATTTTGGCAACTGTGTGCAGCTGTTCACACCGCTTTATATTTCCAATTACTGCGAAAATCAGTGTGT
>DYCW01000320.1 GCA_019417865.1 Ruminococcus sp.
ATATACAACGTCAGAATCTGAAGTATCAGAATAAAAAGAGTTTAAAGCTGCCTGTAATTGTATTAATGTATTGCGAAAAACAATACTGTTTGTGCTATCATCTGAAAGAGAAAATTTCACATTTGCCAATTCACAAAAGGCATCTGCAAATGCTTGAATTTTTATCTCGTTTTCACAAAGAGTGAATATTTTTTTTAAGATTTCTGAAAATTGATAAGAATCCTCCATGTCCTCAAGAACATTATTTATAATATCAAAATATGGATACTTTGCTATATCCTGTAGTTTATAAATGGAAAAGTCTGAGAGTCCAGTTACTTTACAAGCTATTTGCATATCCTGCTCCGCACTTTTACAGTCAGACAATCCAAGTAGATAATCAGCCGTAACATTATAATGTTTTGCAGCTTTTATCACAAAATCAAGGCTTGCTTGTCGTTCACCTTTTTCATATCGGCTAAGCGTCTGCTGTGTGACGCCTAATGTTTCAAGTAAGCTTTCTTGCGATTCTCCGCATTCTTTTCGCAAGTTGATGATACGTTGTCCAAACTGTTTCATTTCTGATTTTTCCATTTTTTGTTCCTCCAATTGTTGAAAGGCGTATTAAAAAAAAATACGCCAAAAGTATTGACAAAATCTGAAAGGAGTGATATAATATAATTACGCCAATCGTCAAAGTCATTATACCACATCATGCGGACGATTGCAAGTAATTTTGCAAAGTTCCTAAAAAATATTTGAAAGAGGGTGAAAATATGAGAGGAAACCAGAACAACGCTGATTTACGGCAGGCGGCAAAGGCAGCTGGCGTTTACTTCTGGCAGATTGCGGACCTGTGGGGTGTCAGTGAAGCTTACATGACACGACTTTTCCGGCATGAACTGACAGAATCAGAACGTGCACGCTTTTTACAGGCAGTAGAAGAAATCAGCAAGAGAGAGCAGGTATAATCCCACGAACCAAGAGCGAACCAAGAGAAAATCCACCTACGACCGCCGGAGAACCGGCAGAAAGAGAGCGTACAAATATGTATACAAAAATTGAACTGAATGGTATGACAAAGGAAGTAGATGTATCAGAACTGGACTTCTATTGCAAGTGCCCAAAATGCGGAGAAGAAGTAGCCGTGCCGGAATTTTGGGAATTGGTACAAGAAGAAAGCTTTGACCCGTTCGACAGTGCCGTATGGTGTGACGATTGTCATGACTTACTGAATGCAACAAGAGAAACCGTACAAGGCATGACAAGTGCATTGTGGAACATGCCAGAAGATAAGGTAGAGGCAGTCTATCAGCTGCTTGCACCTTCTAGAATTTGGAAAGGTGCGATTTCAAATCACACCTTCTATAGAAGGAAAAAGAGGTCAAAACAAAAAGCTGTACTATCTTAACGAGGAACAAGTAACATTACTTATGACATATTTGAAAAATACTGAGGTTGTGAGACATTTCAAAAAGGAACTGGTAAGACAATTCTTTGCTATGAGAAAGTTTATTATGGAGCGGCAAAGTGTACAATGGCAGACGGCACGGCAACAATCGAAGTTAACCAGAGCTGCCGAGACTGATACCTTGCAAAAGCTGGTAGAATATGCAAAGCGGCAAGGCAGCAAGAATGCAGACAAGCTTTATATGGTGTATACCAAGTTAGTAAACCGGACTTTGGGCATTGAAAGACGTGATACCGCAACAGTACAGCAATTAAATTTGTTGTCTTTGCTGGAAAATATCTTGCTTCATGTTATAGAAGATGGGATGCGTCAGGAATTGCCATATAAACAGATTTATACTTTGTGCAAAGAACATATGAGCCGATTTGCTTCTATGGCATACCTTTCCGATATTCGTACAAAAGAAAAAGCGTGCATCCCTGTTGCAGCAGGAACACACGCATTGAACTATGTGACGGCTTAAGTAGTTACATAGATTACCACTTCATACGAAAAAACTATAAGCCTGTTCTAATTATACCACAATTGGAACAGGCTTTCAACCCACAGGAGGTAGAAAATTTTATGAAAAATCAGATTAACATTACATATAAAATCCCCCACATGGAAACCATCAAGGCAACCGCAGAGCTGTTTCACTTGTCGGAACACTTTGTCCGGTGTGCGGTCAAGGGCAAACATGGGCATTTGTTCTCCGTTATGGCGGGTACAAAATATCTGGTCAACTGCGAACGGTTCGCCGCTTATCTCAACTGCGAATTGACGGAGCAGGCACAATCAGAGGACAAGCCTGTCAATGGGATTCGCCCGATTCCTGTCAAGCTTTGATGGGAGGTGGAGCGATTGTCAGAGAATCCAACGACCTTTTCTGTCATGCTGGACACCGTATCTTTTCAACAAAAGCCAGAACGCACTGATATTTCTGCTCTGAAAACACGATTTTCAATGGCAGTTCCTACCATCTGCACGCCGGAACAGTTTGCAGAAGCGATGGTACATGGGCAAACCTGCACACCTGCCATTTTACAAGGCGGTGCAAAAGCAGAAAACTGGGTACGGCAGCAGCTATTTTGCATTGACATCGACAATAAAACAGCACCGTTTCTTACAGTAGAAACAGTGTTAGAACGGTGTTATGCATGGGGAATTCCTCCATTTTTGATTTATGCGACCTTCTCCCATACAGATGAAATTCCAAAATACCGCATTTGTTTTCTCTGTGATATGGAAATTACAGACGGTACACAGCGAGACAAGATACAAAATGGCTTTCTCTTTCTATTTCCAGAATGTGACGTATCCTGCAAAAACCGTGACCGTTTGTTTTTTGGTGGAAAAGAAACCCTATATGCCAATTTCACAGCTACGTTTGCTCCACTGGATGTAGAATTTTTGAATCATGCTGCTGAAATGGAACAAGCAGGGAAAAAGCCTAAGCAGAACCGCAAACGGCTCGACGATATTCATGGAAAGGCAGCAGCATTTGACCTACTTTCCTATGTAGAACAAGATACCGGATGCACATCACGGCGTGTTGGTAGACTGGCAGCAATTGACCCGTGCCCCATATGTGGACACAAACATGACTTTTTTATTTATCCAGATACCAATACATTTTCTTGTTTTGGTGCAAATGGTATGGTAAATGGAAAACATGCAGGTGGTACTATCATAGATTATTTGATGCATACTCGAAATTTAGATGAAAAAACAGCCATAGAAGCATTTAAATATGACGTGTTGAAGCTTGACCCACAGCAGGAAAAACAAGCCTATGCGGCAAATAAAATGCTGCAACGCCATAATGACAGTTTACCAGAGCAGGCACAAGGGGAAGAGCTGCCAGCGTATATTTTTCCAAAATGTGATAAAAACGGAGAGTTTTTACGGTATGAAGTATCCTGTCCCCTGCTGGTAGAATGGTTTCGGGCACATTACACTTATTTTTGGGTTTCGGATGGTGTGGCAGACAAGCCACAGCGATATTTGTACAGTTCAAATGGCGTGTACAAACTTGTAACAGATGAGACGATAAAGGGTATTTTACGGGATGCCATCGCAAGCTATGACCCTACCCTATTGCGGATAAAAGATGTAGAGGAAACCGCAAAGCTGCTTTTTCTGGATGCGGTTACAAAGAAACCACAGGAAATCAATCAAGACGAACGGTATGTGAATTTTCAAAACGGTTTGCTTTGTCTGGAAACCATGGAGCTTGTACCGCATGATACCCGTTTTTTGAATACGGTTCAGTTGCCGGCAAACTGGAATCCAGAAGCAACCGAAGCCCCCTTGTTTATGCGGTATTTGGATACCTTAACAGATGGGGATGAGAGCAAAAAACGTTTCCTGCTCCAGTGGATGGGATGTATCTTATCCAACATTCGAGGGGATAAGGTAAAAAAAGCGGTCTTTATGTATGGTAAGGGAGATACAGGAAAATCTCAGCTTTTGCAGTTGTGTACACGCCTGCTGGGAGATGGAAACATCTGTTCGATGCCATTACAGCAGCTGGAATCAGATTCGCACGCCTCTTATGGGCTGTATGGGAAACGGCTTCTTCTTGACCCTGACATGAAATTCATGAAAATTAGTAGCTTATCTGTTTTAAAGTCCCTGACAGGTGGTGACAATATTTTATTTAATCCAAAATTCAAAAATTCTTTTTCCGATACTTTTAGAGGTTTTTGTTGGTTCGTTACAAACGAGCTTCCGAAATTCGGTGGTGACCAGGGTGACCATGTGTACAACCGATTTGTGTTGATTGCCTGCAACAATGTAATCCCACCAGAACAAAGAGACCCCATGCTTTCTGAAAAGATGTATGCCGAACGAGATGCTATTTTGAATATCTGTATGCACGCAGCAAGAGATTTTCTGAAAAACGGTCGAACATTTGACCTGCCCGAAAATCTGGCGGCGGAATTAGAAGCCTATAAACAAGAAAACAGTCCAGTACGGCGTTTTTTGGCAGAATGCTGCACGATGCGGCCAAGTGGCAGCTATCGGGATGGGATTACCTGCAAAAAATTGAGAGTGTACTATAACGAATGGGCGGCAGATAATGGAGACGGTTTTACGATTTCTCCAGCTGATTTCAAGCAAGAGGTTGCAAGGTTTGTAAATGTGCCAGTAAATCAAGTGGTGCGTATCTACAATGGTAACCGGTTTTTTCCGATTACTTTGAATGAAACAGCAAAAATAGAGTTTTCTTATGTTCCTGCAAATACATTAGCAAGTGGTTACTAAAATGTGAAATATAGAAAAAAGTGGTAATTACAATTTATTCAAAAAGTTGCATATTACCGCTTTTTCTTCCTTCTTTCGCCCGTTTGGAATTCTATTTTTGCACCAAACACACCAGACTTGCACCAAGTTTTGCACCAGAAAAGCTGAACAAAAACCACGTAAAATCGGCATTTTTTTATTTTTTGGTGCATTAGGGCATTTTTTCTTTCCATCGTAGGCTATAAAATTTTAGAGCATTTAGAAAATATTCATAAACAAAGATGTTTATGACAATATTGTAAAATTAAGAAAGTATGAATGCTTTTTTTGTATAGAAGGGTTATAAAAAAATTTTTGCCCCAAACGGAAAAAGCACTGCAAAAAGTAAAAAAATACCGAAAACACGCCGTTATTTGCAGTTGTGGCATTGGTGCGTTTTTTCGATTCTGGGGCATTTTTTACACCAAATCAGGGAGTAGGATAGAAAAAATGACGTCTATGCCTGCTCGAATATGAAATATAAATGAATTTGTTTACAGGAGGAATAAAATGAAAACCAGCATTATCATTTACCATCGTCTAAAAAAACAGCTTGCAAGGGCAAATCTGACACCGAAGCAGTACAAAGAAGTTATCAAAATCATTGCAGACTGTTTGAACCGGTATGAAATCCAACAAACACGCCGACCGGAAAGGGTGCAGCATGACAAACGAAAAGCTGGCAGCATTGGCACAAGACCCCGATAACAAGGAACTTATCCCCTTGTTGTGGGATAAAGTAAAAGACCTGCTTTATATGAAAGCAAACAGGGCATACAGGCAGCACAGTGACATGTTTGCCCGTTGTGGTGTAGAATTAGCTGACATTCGGCAAAGCTGCTACATCGTGTTTCTGGACGCTCTGAAAGGCTATCAGCCAGACGGAGAAACCAAGTTCACAAGCTATCTGAATTATCCGTTTCAGACGATGCTAAAGGAACTTACCCACACCAGAACCAGCCGAAAAGAGCCATTAAACGATGCCACAAGCCTTGACAAGCCTATACAGGATAAAGACGGGGATGCAGATGCGACAATGGTTGACCTGCTCCCTGACAGCAGTATTGACCTTGAAAACGATGTGCTTGACCCACTGGAACGGGATGAGGAACAACAGGTGGTGCGGGATGCTGTGGCAAGATTGCCGGAGCAGCAACGAAATGTGATAGAATCAACCTATTTTCTGAACCAAGCACAAAAAGAGATTGCCGCCCATATGGGATGCCGTCCACAGAATGTACACCGATTACAGGTACAGGCATTTCAGACCTTGCGGCGGTCTCCGATTCTGCAAAGGTTATACAGGGAACAGGTAAAGCATTACCAATGGCAACAAGTACAGCGGTTGGAAAACCGACCGGAATTCTTTGAGATAGTACAGCAATTACGAGAGCGGCAAGAACAGGGCGAGCCAATCAGCTATGGCAAATATCAAGCAAGATTGTACAGTGTGTATCTGGATGCTGTCAGGATTGCAGAAGCAAGGCGTATAGAAGAATCAAACATATAACAGAAGACCGGTTGCGGTGATTTGCCGTAGCCGGTTTTTGATTGCATTATAAAATATATATAATAAAATATAAAAAATAATCTATATCTTGTATTTCTGTCTCTTATACACATC
>DYCW01000321.1 GCA_019417865.1 Ruminococcus sp.
CAATCTTACAGATTGTAAAATGATAAAAAGAAATGTGAAAAAAAGTGTACAGTTAGCAGATGTCAGCTGGACAGCTTCCCTACAATTTTCGGGGCAGTAAAAATTGCGACGAGAAGCATAAGAATTTGTCCTGTGCTGATATTCAGACGCAGTCCAAAGACGCGGGAAATCACACGGAGATCCAAATTGATTGCATCGAACCCCCAGTTCATGGTATAGCTGAGAAAGCTGAGACCACTGACTTTGTCGCCGAGCGTGGCGAGAATGCCACCCAGAATCAAAGCTACAACATAAACTAATATGTACAGTAGGATTTTTTTTAATTTATCCATGAAAATATCGCTCCTTATCCCCTTGGTAGGGATGGTTTATAATGGGAAAACAGCCAATGCTGCATATTTTACTGCCTTGGCAATGCGAAGCATCATCGGTTTTCTGAAAAAGAGAATGCTTTTCAAAGTTAAAATAGGAAATTATTGTCCAGTTGAACCGAATCCGCTTGTTCCTCGGACGGTTTCCGGCAGCTGTTTGACTTCTGTCAGCACTGGATGTATGACTGACATCAGTACCAGCTGTGCAATCCGCATTTCGGGCAGAACAGTAAACGGCTGTGAGCCAAGATTGATCAGCGGAACGAGGAGTTCTCCTCGATAATCGCTGTCTACCAAGCCAACTCCATTGGCCATTGTAATGCCATATTTTGTTGCAAGACCAGAACGAGCCATAAGCAGCAGTGCTATATCAGTTCTGTCTGGTGCAACTGCCAGACCAGTGGGAATCCGCTGGATTGCTCCTGCTGGAATGGAAATCGGTTCGTCCAGTGCCGCATATAGATCGTATCCGGCACTGCCTTCGGTCGCACGTGTCGGTAATTTTGCGTTTGGGGAAAGCCGTTGAATTTGTAATTGCATAAAAACCTCGCAAATTCTAAAATAAAGAACATCTTATTTTTTAATAGCTGATGGCAAGCCACGCAGCAGCAGACCACGGGTATAGTCGGTGGATACAGATGGAGAAGCATGCTGATAGGCATGGAGTACCTTATGAATTTGTTTTTCTGATTCGACTGAAAACGACAGCAATAGGGTAGAAAAACCCTGTAACATATCCAGTTTATCTGCCATCCAAATGGGAACGGCATTGTACAGAACGGTATAGGATTCCATACAGAAGACCGGAAACCGTCTGCCGGTTCGGTCAGTGAGGGAATGCGGGCAGGCATGGCAGCCAACTTCCTCCCGAATGGGGCAGAGTCGGGTTTTCATAACCGGAAAATGTCCATAGGCAAATACACCAACTGGTAAGATGTCGTTACAGGATAAACCTTGTCGTACAGTCAGTTCAGCAGAAAGCAGTGTATCCTGTACACCAAATTGCTGTAAGACAGCAATGCTGTGCCGGTTGGCAATATTTAACCCTGTTCCGCCATGCAGTGTGAAACCAGCTTGTTTGCCGAGGATAAGATGTGCTGTGGTATCACAGAGGACATCTGTCCAGCCATTTTCTCTGCATATAGCAAGCCGCTGCTGCAATGGATCGTCATCGGGTGCAAAGGTTGGCAGTGTTAAAATGGCTTCCGAGATGGGGGAATTCCGCTGTTCTGCCAGAGCAAGCGGCAGCAGAATCCGTTTTACTGGAAAGTTGCTGTTCTGCACTGCATGGAGCTGTTCTATGGTGCGAACTTGTACCCAGTATTCCGGCCATGCGGATGGTCTGTGCAGGGTGTTTTTTGGCAGTGCCGGAACCGCTGTCAGAGTATAAGTAGGTGTGTGATTTTTTCGCCGCAAGGCATCCAGTTTGTCTATTGCAGTTCTTCGTAAGGCATTTAAAGCCGCTGCGGAAATGGCAGAACGTCCGTCACAGTTTGTCGTGAGACTGTCCAGTTGATAGGCAGTGTTGCCCAATTTGCTGAGCTGCCGTTCCAATAATGCAGCATCACAAGGTTTGGTTTTGGCTGGTTCTGCGGGGAAATCGCTGACCGTAACGGAATTGCCATCCGGTAAAGAAGCGGTCAATGTGACTGGTTGTCCGAGTTGTACGGTTGCAGTCATTGCAATTGGTAGACGAACAGCAGGTTTCTTTGCCAGTTCTGCCAGCTTCGGCAGAACGGTTTCAGCTGCCTTGACATCTTCTTTTTGCCGAGTGCCGAACATGTGTGTTCGTTTTCCGGTATAATAGCCATCTGTAAAACCGCTGCGAGAAAAGACAGCACGCAGCATCTGCAAATCTGGTTGCTGCCCCTCCCGTAACTGCCGTAGAGCGGTTACGGCTGCTGCAACATATTCTGGTCGTTTCATTCTACCTTCAATTTTCAGGGATGTAATGCCGTCGGCACAAAGTGTCTGATAATGCGGCAGTAAGCATACATCTTTCAGAGAAAGTGCAGCAGCCTTCCGATCGTTCTTTGCCGTAAACGGCAGGCGGCACGCCTGTGCACAACAGCCACGGTTGGCACTGCGAGAGCCAATCATTGCTGAAAGATAGCATTGCCCGGAAATACACATACAGAGTGCACCATGGACAAACTGTTCCACTTCCAGACCGGTTTTACAAACCTTCTGGATTTCTGTACGGGTCATTTCCCTTGCCACCACCACACGGGAGAAACCATGTTCCCTTGCCCAGATTGCACCGGCAGGGGAATAGATCGTCATCTGTGTAGAGGCGTGGAGCGGCATATCCGGAATTTGCGTTCGGATATAATCTGCCACCCCCAAGTCTTGTACAATACAAGCATCAATACCGCAGGTCGCAGCGATTTGTAGAAGCTGGTCAAGTGCATTCCACTCTGTGTCAAAGACAAGGGTGTTGACTGTTAAGTAGACGTTTACGCCATTTGTATGGCAGAATGCAGTTGCTTCCTGTAGAGCAGCAGCATCAAAGTTATGGGCATTTTGCCGGGCGGAAAATAATGTTGCCCCAAGGTATACGGCATCTGCTCCGCAGTGCACCGCAGCAATTAGTGCCTCCATACTGCCCGCAGGTGCTAAAATTTCAGGATATTGTCTCATGATTTTGCAGACTGTTTTGTGTTCTGTAACTCTTTTTCGAGGGCATCAACTCTTGCTTGGAGTCGTTTGACATCCAACATCGCATTATCATAGGCGAGACGGGTTTTTCCAGCTTCATCTACATATTCTTTTGCCTGTTCCCGCAAGGCATCCAGCCGCTGTGTTGCCTTGTTGAGGTCGTCCAGTGTGGAGAGTGCAACCATAATGGAAGCGGCAAAAGGGGAAGTACTGCTATTTGTGCCGGAGACTTCTGCAATTCGGTTTTCCAGTGTGCGGGCAAGCCCGATGACATAGTTTGCAGATTCCGCCGTTTGCAGCATAAAGTCTTTCCCACAAATTACAACTTTTACTTTATTTGTCATATTGGGAACTCCTTTCTATTTGGTTTCTGTACGGAATATACCATGTGCAGCTT
>DYCW01000322.1 GCA_019417865.1 Ruminococcus sp.
GAGTATGCAGATGAAACGGCTGGAGAAGGAATTGGGGTGTGTGTTATTTTTACGAGGTGCAAGGGAAATCCAGCTGACAGAGGCAGGTAAGTTGCTCTATAATCGGGCAAAATCCCTATTAGAGCTTCGGCGTGTCACAGAAGAAGAGTTGGCAGCCTGTACTGACGGCACAAGTGGTACCATTCGGCTTGGCATGATTTCCTCCGTCGGTTGTTCTCTGCTGCCGCAGTGGCTTGCAGTATTTCATGCAAGGCATCCTGATATTCATTTTTCTGTTTATGAGGCAGACACGTATCAGATTCTGGAGAAGCTGCACCAAGATCGGGTAGAGGTGGCATTGGTTCGTTCCCCATTTTCGGCAGAGGGCATACAGCGAATTCCGTTGCGGTCGGAGTCGTTGATTGCGGTGGGACACCGTTCTTTTTTTACAGATTTGGAGTCGATTTCCTTGCAGCAGTTGGTCAAATTGCCTTTGATCGTCTATCGCCGCTGGGAAAACATTTTAAATCAAAAGTTTCGGACACTTGGCATGACTCCCACTTATTTTTGTGTGAATGAAGATGCACGCACAACCGTTTACTGGGCAGATGCAGGTTTGGGGGTTGGAATCATTCCACAGTCTGCCTGCTCTCTGCTTCGTAGTTCGGAGACAGTGATGGTGCCGATTGCGGATACTATGCCAGATACCACCATTTTTATGGTGAGAAGAGAGCAGGCATATATGGCACCGCATACGATGTGTTTTTGGGAAGATTTGCAGGAAATTTGCAGGGAGGGATGTGCAGACATTTCGTTTTGAAATTGTTATGAATGGCATACTGTAAATTGTATGTCATTTTTACATGTTAAACAGGCAGAGCTGTTTTAAATGGCTCTGCCTGTTTTCTGTTGATACACTTGTTATATACTTGTTTCATCTGTTTATACATTCTTGATTTTTGTTTTTTCTCTGTATATTGTCAATGCAAGAATGCGTTCCACAGCGATGCCCATAGCAGCGAATAGCAGAAAAATGAACCAGGTTTGGTTTTCTGGTATTGCCATTTTTAAAATATCCTGTGCAAGGATGTGATCTTTGAGATATAGACAAATAGCTACCATAGCATAAAAGCCAATCCCTGTCGTTACAAAGAGAAATGTACGTAGTCTATTAAATGGATAGCACATTTTAAATACCCCGATGATGCCAACTGTACCAATCAGCAGGAAGAGCAGTGCATTTGCCTGTGTATTTTCGCCGCCTGCATCCATTATACCGAATGCGTGTAAAATCAAATACGCAACAAAGCAAACTGCAATGGCAATGCCGTTTGGTGCGGCTCGTCGAATGGCTTCAGGCAGAAAATGAGTTGTCACCTTTTTTGCATTTGGTTCAAATGAAGCAAAGAAAGACGGATATCCTTCAATGATCAGATCAATTAGGGTAATTTGAATGGGGACAAACGGGAATGGGGTATTGGTCACCAGACAGATCAGACAGAGTAAGATGGAATAGATCGTCTTGATAAAGAAAACGCCAGCAGATTTTGTGATATTGTTGACAACACGGCGTCCTTGCATTAAAACATCACGCAGCACTGAGAAGTCTGAGTCCAGCAGTAC
>DYCW01000323.1 GCA_019417865.1 Ruminococcus sp.
GGGTTATATTGGGTAATGGCAGTAATATTTTGGCAGCCGATGAGGGATACAACGGAATTGTTCTACAGCTTGGCAGAGCGTTTTCTAATGTGCATTTGCTGGATGAAACCACCGTTTTCTGTGAGGCTGGGGCAACATTATCGTCTGTTGGGAAATTTGCATTGGAAGCCTGTTTAACTGGAATGGAATGTCTTGCTGGAATTCCGGGTACCATTGGTGGTGCAGTCTGTATGAATGCAGGAGCATATGGTGGCGAGATGAAAGATGTGGTACAGACTGTCGAGTATCTGGATGAAGATGGTACATTTCAGATCGCAACACTGGAAGAATTACAGTTTTCTTATCGTCACAGCATGTTTTCCGGCACAAAAAAGATTGTAACGGGCGTAACATTACATTTGGAAAAGGGCAGTTATGCTGCGATTCGGGAAGAAATGCAGAAATTGAAAAGTCAGAGGATTGCAAAACAACCGCTGGAATTACCGAGTGCCGGAAGTACATTTAAACGACCGGTTGGCAGCTATGCCTCTTTTTTAATTGACCAGTGCGGTTTAAAAGGTGCCAGTGTTGGGGATGCACAGGTGAGTGTCAAACATGCTGGCTTTATTGTTAATACTGGACACGCAACTTGTCGGGATGTATTGGAACTCTGTGATTTTGTGGTGGAAACGGTAAAAGAAAAAACTGGATACTGTCTAGAGTTAGAACCCGTGATTTTAAAATAACAGGAGGGAAAACATATGCAGGTCGTAGTAGTAACAGGTATGTCAGGTTCCGGAAAATCCGTTGTTATGGATGTAATGGAGGATATTGGTTATTATTGCATTGATAATTTACCGCCGCAGTTGATTCATCGTTTTGTAGAAATTTGCAGAGAATCAGAAAATAGGTTGGAAAAAATTGCAATCGCTGCGGATTTACGTTCTGGTGAGATGTTTGTGGATGCCTATGATTGCGTCTGCCGTTTAAAAGAACAAAAGGATCTGCATATGAAACTGCTCTATATTGAAGCGGATGATGAGGTACTGATTAAACGCTATAAAGAAACCAGACGGAAACATCCGCTGGATGAACGATTTAACGGCTGTTTACATCAGGCGTTGGAGTTTGAACGAGAACAGCTTCTCCGATTAAAGGCAATTGCAGACTATTATATTGAAACCTCTTACCTTTCTGTTTCGCAACTGAAAGAGCAAATTCGGGAGACATTTTTGGAAAACCGTTCAGATTCTCTCTCAATCAAGGTCACTTCATTTGGATTCAAATATGGTGTTTCCACAGAATCGGATCTGGTGTTTGATGTTCGTTGCCTGCCGAATCCATATTATATCAAAGAGCTACGGCATCACACAGGCTGTGATGCTTGTGTAAGAGCGTATGTGATGCAGTTTGAACAGTCCAAAATTTTGTTGCAGAAAATAGAAGATTTGCTGGATTTTTTAATTCCGCTCTATATCAAAGAGGGGAAAAGCCGACTGGTGATTGCCTTTGGCTGTACTGGTGGAAAACACCGTTCGATTACATTTACTGAATTGATTGGCGACTATCTCACTGAAAAGGGGATGCATGTGATTAAACAGCATCGAGATATTGGAAAAGATCGTCCCTGAGGCATTGAATGACACACCGCCTTGCGGCAGAGAAAGCAGGGTGGTGTTTTTCTTTTCTATCATAATAAAGAAAGAAGAACACTGCACATTCGTACTGTAATATCAAGCAAAAATGAAAGGGGATATTGTTATGTCCTTTTCGCAGGATGTCCGGCAGGCATTGCAAAATACAATTTTAGATAAGGATCAGTCTTTTTCTTGTCTGTACGGGATGTTATTGTACAGCCGTATTTTTACATCGCAACGGATTTGTTTTCAGACTGAAAGTGAGACGGTTGCTGCCATGTTCCCCAAGCTAATACATACTGTGTTTTCATTTCCGTTGGAAACTGTAGTATTGGAACGAGGAAGAGGTGCACTGTACAGCCTTTCTTTACAAGATGAAGAGCATATCGCTGCTATTTGCAGTCGTTATCACATTCATCTGGATGACCGGCAGATTAATCTTTGCAATATCGTACAGAATAGTATGCCTGCATTTTTTGCAGGAGTCTTTTTGATTTGTGGCAGTATTATGGATCCAAACAAATCCTATCATCTGGAATTTGTAACCCCAACTGCAACACTTTGTAATGACCTTTGCATTTTCTTAAACCAACTGCTTGGCATTAAGGGACATATTTTACAGAGAAAACAGACGTTTGTATTATATATTAAGGATAGTGAACAGATTGAGGATATTCTGACCTTTATGGGGGCACAGCAATGTACACTTGATTTGATGAATATCAAGATTAAAAAAGATATGAGAAATAAGGCAAATCGTGTGCGAAATTGCGATGCTGCTAATATTGATAAGGTAGTATCTGCTGCCATGCGGCAAACAGAAGAAATCCTCTGGATTGCAGAAAAACAGGGTTTGGATACGCTGCCATCGGATTTAAAAGCATTGGCAGAACTGCGGTTAGAAAATCCCGAACTGAGTCTGAAAGAACTTGGCGAGTTGTTGCAGCCGCCAATTAGTCGTTCCGGTGTCAATCATCGGTTTCAAAAGTTATCCCTTTTGGCAAAGGAGTTGCATTTTCATGCCGAAAATTAAACAAGATGAGTTTGTGCATTTACATGTACATAGTGTCTATAGTCTGTTGGATGGAGCTTGTCGGATTCCAGAAATGATGAAGCAAGTCAAGGCGATGGGACAAACAGCAATTGCTTTGACGGATCATGGCAATTTATATGCTGCTGTTTCATTTTATCAAGCAGCCAAAAAAGAAGGACTGCATCCCATTATCGGCTGTGAGGTCTATGTTGCTAGTCGTACTCGATTCGACCGTGTACAGACATTGGATCGAAAACGGTATCATTTGGTTTTGTTGTGTGAAAATCAGACCGGTTATCGAAACTTGGTAAAGCTTGTTTCAAAGGCGTGTTTAGAAGGCTTTTATCAAAAACCTCGTGTAGACTGGGAATTGCTATCACAGTATCATGAGGGCTTAATCTGTCTGTCTGCCTGTTTGGCTGGTGAAGTGCCACAGAAACTGCTTGCCGGAAACTATGAACAAGCAAAACAGACTGCACTGCAGTATCAGGCTCTATTTGGCAAAGACAATTATTATTTAGAAGTGCAGAATCATGGTTTGCAGGAACAGAAAACGATTTTACCGCTGCTCTATCAGCTTTCGCAGGAAACAGAAATTCCTTTGGTTGCTACAAATGATGCACACTACCTGACACAGGATGAGGCAGAAATGCAGCAGGTTTTACTCTGTATCCAAACTGGAAAAACCATAGATGACCCGACAGCAATGCGTTTTGAGACAAATGAATTTTATCTAAAAAGCACACAAGAAATGCAGCAATTATTTTCTGCCGTGCCAGAAGCAATTACGAACACCAAACGGATTGCAGAACGCTGTTATGTGACATTTGAAACAGAAAAGCTGCATTTACCGGCGTTTTTTATGGATGGTGTAACGGACAATGCTGCCTTATTTGCTGATCTTTGTGAAACAGGTGTGCAAAAACGGTATGGAACGCCTGTACCAGAACATGTACAGAAGCGGCTGCAACATGAGATGGATATCATCACACAGATGGGCTATATCGACTATTTTCTGATTGTATGGGATTATGTGAATTTTGCAAAACAGCACCAGATTCCTGTGGGACCTGGCAGAGGTTCCGGTGCAGGTAGTCTTTGTGCGTATTGTATGGGCATTACAGAGATCGATCCAATTGCCTATCAATTGCTGTTTGAACGATTCTTAAATCCAGAACGTGTTAGTATGCCGGACTTTGACATTGATTTCTGTATTGAAGGCAGACAGGCAGTCAAAGAATACGTGATTCAAAAATACGGTGCAGATCATGTAACAGAAATCATCACATTTGACTTAATGAAGGCCAGAGGAGCGGTGCGGGATGTTGGAAGGGCATTGAATATTCCCTATGCTCTTTGTGACCGCATTGCTAAAAAAATTGATCCGCACCGCACCATTGCGGAAACGATGGCAGCACCTGAAGAAACCGATTTACAGCAGCTTTATCAGACGGATAGCAATGCCAGAAAACTGTTGGATATGGCACAAAAAATAGAGGGTATGCCAAGGCATACCTCTACTCATGCAGCAGGTGTCATCATTTCTGCCGTTCCATTGTTAGAGATGGTACCATTGCAAAAAAATGATGATACCATTGTAACACAATATCCAATGGGAACGCTGGAATATCTGAAATTGATCAAGTTTGACTTTCTTGGTTTGCGAAATCTGACAATTATTCGGGACTGTGTACGGATGATCCATGAAACAGAGCCAGATTTTTCTATTCATGAAATTCCTGTGAATGATGCAGCAGTATACCATATGATGGCGAAAGGCGACACCATGGGTGTTTTTCAATTTGAAAGTGCAGGTATGCGTCACGTATTGCTGCAAATGCAGCCAGAACAACTGGAGGACTTGACAGCTGCCCTTTCCTTATATCGTCCAGGACCGAGAGATTCCATTCCACAGTATCTGGAAAATCGCAAGCATCCAGATACCATTTCCTATGCCCATCCCTCTTTGAAACCAATTTTAGATGTGACATATGGTTGTATGGTTTATCAGGAACAGGTCATGGAAATTTGCCGGACACTGGCAGGATATTCCTACGGCAGAGCCGATATTGTCAGACGGGCAATGTCTAAAAAAAAGCAGGATATAATGGAACAGGAACGACAGATTTTTCTATATGGCTTAGAAGGCGTTTGCTGTGGTGCCATTAAAAACGGTGTCTCAAAAGCAGTCGCAGAGTCCATTTTTGATGAAATCAGCCGTTTTGCTTCTTATGCATTCAATAAATCCCATGCAGTTGCCTATGCCTATTTAGCATATCAGACTGCCTACCTCAAGTGCCACTATTTTTCTGCTTATATGGCAGCATTGATGACCAGCGTGATGGGGGATTTTCCAAAGCTTCTGTCCTATATTTCAGCCTGTCAGAAAGCAGGTGTGTCAGTGTTGCCGCCACATATCAATGAAAGTCATGCGGTTTTTACCTGTACAAAAAAAGGCATTCGATTTGGTCTGTCCGCAGTTAAAAATGTAGGAATGGCCTTGATTGAAAAGTTGGAAGAGGAACGTCAGAAGAATGGTTTGTTCACAGGTTTGTATGATTTCTGTCAGCGAATGCAGGGAATGGAATTGAATAAACGAGCGTTGGAGAGTCTCATTCAAAGCGGGGCCTTAGATGGTTTGGGCTGGAATCGCCGACAGATGCTCCAGCAGTACGAACAAATTTTATCGTCTGCAAAGGAAACAGCTGCCACGCAATTGGTGGGGCAAATGCAGCTGTTCGGTATGGTATCAACTGGAAACTGGCAGGAACCAACACCGGAACCAATGGAAGAATTTTCTCAGGCAGAGTTGCTGCATATGGAACGGGAAGTCACTGGCATGTATATTTCCGGTAATCCGTTGCAGCCGGTACAGTATCTTTGTCGTCTGCTGCATACAACCACAGCAGCTAACCTTTCATCCCTTCCAGAAAAAACAAATATTTGTATAATTGGAATTTTGCAGCAAATGAAACCGCATTTGACAAAAAGCAATGAACGAATGTGTTTCTTTCAATTGGAGGATTTGACAGGTTCTGTAGATTGTGTTGCATTTCCTAACGTCTTTCGTGCAGTTCAGCAAAAGCTACAGATGGATTCCATTTTATGGTGTAAAGGAACGCTTTCTGTAAAGGAAAGTGGTGTTTCTATTTTGTGTAACAGTATTTTGACATTAGAAGAATTGCAGAGGCAGGTTGCACAGGGACGGCTATGTATGAAACTTGTTTCTACGGATACGGTGCGTATGCAACAGGCATTGCAAACAGCAGAAGCATATACAGGAAATACAGATATTTGTTTTTATTTTACAGACAAAAAACGAACAGTACAGCCAAAACAAAAGATAGGAATTGCTGTAACAGAAGAAAGTGAGCAGGCTTTGCAGCAATTCTTTTCTAGTGCAGAACTGGGTATTTTGAAATAGAATAAATAATAAAACAGGGGGAATTATTATGAAAACATATAAAATGCGAAATGGCATTATTGGCTTTTTAACAGCTTGTTGCTGTTTTATCTCGGGAAACGGATTACCGGTAGCTGCAGAAAATGCAGTAGAAAATTTCACAGTGGAAGAATCGACGGGACTGGAATCTCCAGAAGAAACACAGCCACCAGAAGAAATGGAATTGCCATCTGTTACAACTGCACCAATTATGGCGGAAACGACAGTAGAAACCACAGAAACCGTTTGGGAAGGCATAGATGATGAAACCATTTCACTGGGTGATTTAGACGGAGACGGTACAGTAGCGGTCGAGGATGCTGTATCTGTCTCTTATACAC
>DYCW01000324.1 GCA_019417865.1 Ruminococcus sp.
ATCATGTACTGGTTGGACAGGTTGCCACCTGTGCTGTCGCACGAGGCAGCGGATATGCAAGAGATTTTCTACACTGGCTTGCCAACGAGCTGGAGCAACAGGGAAAATATGCCGTTCTGTATGCACTGGATATTCGGGTCAGCTTTTATCGGGAAATCGGGTTTCAGGAAAAAGAAATCGAATGGGTGCTGGAACGTGCCGATATTGAAAAGGAAGACGTAAGGAAAGGAGCTTTGCAGTAAGCAAATGATCAAGCAAATTCAATCTTTTTTTGAAATTGATGACCGCCTTTGTGCCATCGCAGAACAGGCAGAGCAACGCTGTCAGCCAATTTTGGATGCCATTGACCAGCGAGCTGCCTACAACGGTGCAAAGGTATTAGCAGCGTTTCAAAAGAACCGTGTCAGTGAACCCTGTTTCTATGGCAGTACCGGTTATGGATATGGTGACCATGGCAGAGAGGTATTAGACCGTGTGGTTGCGGATGCATTCGGTGCAGAGGATGCACTGGTGCGGCATAACTTTGTCTCTGGTACCCATGCCCTAACCGTTGCCCTGTTCGGTGTACTGCGAACCGGTGACCGGATGGTTTCCATTACTGGCAGACCCTATGATACCCTCGAGGGTGTTATAGGACTGACCAGCAACAAGGGAGACGGTTCCTTGATGGACTACGGCGTTACTTATGAAGAAGTGCCGCTGCTGCCAGATGGTACACCAGATTACGCTACCATTCCGGAAGCAGTAAAGGGAGCAAAGGTGGCCTATATTCAGCGTTCCAGAGGATATACCCTCCGTCCGGCATTTACCATTGCCCAAATTGAAAAAATGGCACAACTTGCACGCAGCAGCAATCCAGATATCATTGTCATGGTGGATAACTGCTATGGAGAGTTTACAGATTGTTCTGAACCAGTACAGCATGGAGCGGATTTGATGATTGGTTCCATGATTAAAAATGTCGGCGGCGGAATCGCCCGCACCGGCGGCTATATCGCCGGAAAAAAAGAACTGGTGGAACTGTGTTCCTACCGTCTGACTTGCGTCGGTATGGGGAAAGAAGTCGGCTGCACACTGGATATGAATCGAGAACTGTTTCTCGGTTTCTTTCATGCACCAGATGTTACCGCCAATGCACTGAAAACTGCTGTGTTTGCTGCTTCCCTCTTTGAACTGCTCGGTTTCACCTGCTATCCCCGCTATGACGAAGTACGTAATGATATTGTAGAAGCAATCTGTCTGGGCAACGAAGCTCGACTGACTGCTTTTTGTCAGGGCATTCAAGCCGGTTCTCCGGTGGATGCATTTGTCATTCCAGAAGCATGGGATATGCCGGGTTATACCAGCAAAGTCATCATGGCTGCCGGTGCTTTTACATTGGGAGCCTCCATTGAACTTTCTGCGGATGCACCCATTCGGGAGCCGTTTGCCGTCTGGATGCAGGGCGGTATTACCGAAACAAGCGGAAAAATCGGTGTCCTGCTCGCAGCACAAAAAATGCTGCAAAATCAGTTACTTCCCACGCTGCAATGCTGACAAAAGGGTAAAAAAAGAATGGCACACGTGACAAAACGACTACAATTTCAAGAAATATGATTTCAATTTTGATTTTTTAGTTGACATCGCAAAAAAGGAATGCTACAATAAATCTGTAACGATTTGATACGCCTTAGGAGGTGCAGCGTTGAGCGAAGAAAAATTATGTTATGGTTGTATGCAGCACACGGTTTTTACGAACGGTATCTGCTCAAACTGCGGATACTATGAAAATACCAAAACAGATCCGCTGTTTCTAAAGCCGGGGACGCAACTGCACAGCCGTTATCTGGTCGGGTCTGCTGTCTCCATGAATGGAGAGGGCATTACCTACCTTGCCTATGATTACCCAAATGCCTGCCGTGTTTTACTACGCGAATATATGCCGCATGGCTTTTGCAGCCGTGTCACAGATTCTGCTGTCATTCGTGTACAGCAAAATTGTCTGCCACAATATAAAGTGCTGATGGAGGAATTTACCGAATTACACAAGTCCATTGCACAGCTGCGGGGACAAATCCATGTAAACCCTGTCACCGATTTATTTACAGAAAATAACACAACTTATGTGGTAATGGAATTTATAGAGGGCATCAGCTTTGTGGATTACCTGAAAGACAATGCCGGTGAACTCACTTGGGCACAGTTCTCCCGTATGCTGCCGCCGTTTCTGACTTCTTTGAGCCTGCTGCACAATGTTGGTGTTGTGCACCGTGCCATCAGTCCGGAAATCATTTTTATCACAGACAAAAATGAATTGTACCTGACGGATTTCTCCATTTCTGCTGTCCGCACTGCCAATACCGAGCTGGAATGTGAAATTTACAGCGGTTATGCCGCTCCAGAACAGTATTCTGCCAGCAATCGACAAGGTACCTGGACAGATGTCTATGCTGTTTGTGCAGTATTGTATCGTGTCCTGACTGGTACGATGCCGACCAGTGCCATCAGCCGAATGGAAAATGACAATCTGACTGCCCCCACGCTGCTGAACCCCAATACCCCCCGCCATATATCCAATGTCATTATGCATGGTCTGAGTCTGGTCAGCAACGACCGCATTCAAACCATTACGGAGCTGGTCACGCAGTTGTTCGATGAACATGCAGCAGAATCTCTCCAGCAAAATGCAACGGCTGCTTATCATAATCCGCAGACACCGCCGATTTATACTACTGAACGTTATGACAATCCCATGGCAAACGGCAATGCGGGTTATACAACAAACTATCCCATACAGGGTGAAAATTATCAGCAGCAAAACAACTATTCCAATTCCTATCAGGAACCGCAGCAGGAATACACCGATGACTATGCTTATGACGATTATCAAACGGCGGATTATGGAAAACAAAGCTATCAAAAGGAAGATGCTGTTTCCACAGAGCCGGAGAGTGTGGCAGATCGGATGCGGCTGCCTTTAATCATCGGTGTTCTGCTGTTGACCATTCTGTTGGTTGCAGTGGTGTTATTTGTGCGTGGGAAATTAAATACCAGTGATAATAACAACAATGCTTCTATGGTGACAACAATTGCAACAGAAGAAGTATCACAAGAAAATACCAGTCCCAATTCCGCCAACAGCGTCATGCCTATGCTTATCGGAAAAAATTATGAAAATCAGGCAAAGCAATATGAGGACTGGATTCGTTTTCAAGTGGAAGAAGTCTATAATGACCAGTATGAAGCTGGTATTATTATTTGGCAGGAATATGAAGAAGGCACGTATTTTGACGCCAGTGAACCCGTTAAGATTCAAGTTAGCAAAGGTTCCGCAAATATTGACCTGCCTTCCTGGGAGGGCAAGTCCCTGAATACGTACCTAGAAGAACTGAAAGTACTCGGTGTCCGCTATGTCACACAAGATGAAGAAAATCAGAGCGTGGCAAATGGATATGTGACAAGAATCAGTCTGCCAGCAGGTGAAAAATATAATCTGGAAACTGCCGAAGAAATTACGGTATATTATGCAAATAATCCAGTTATCACGGAACCACCGACGGAACCACCAACAGAAGCACCATCTGAACCGCCAACAGAAGCTCCCACCGAACCGCCTGAAACGGAGGCTCCGACTGAGCCCATCACAGAAACCCCAATAGACCCCGCAGATTTTCATTTTGGAAATGGAATTGGCTTTCTCTATTAATTTTTATAAGGAATCCATCCTGTTTCCTTCTCTTATAACATTTGCAAAAAAGAACTTGACAAACCATGTTTCTCATGCTATACTGTTATCAGTAACTCATCAAGCTTCAGGGTACTGTGTAATTCAGAATCGGTGGTAATAGTCCATGAGCTGCGAAAGCAGTTGATTCGGTGTAAGTCCGAAACCGACGGTATAGTCCGGATGAAAGAAGAACGATGCGTTTGTAACATAGGAGAAACAGTTCTATTCGGATTGCTGTCGGCAAGCCGATAATCATGTGATGTACCATTACAAAATCAGCACCATTCCCGCCCTGTTGCATGTATTTGCAGCAGGGCGTTTTTTGTATCCTGAACATTCTTTTTATCAGGAGGGATGTTCCTTGACAGAACATACGTTTTACATGCGGCGTGCTGTGGCACTTGCCAAGCAAGGATGCGGCTTGACCAATCCCAATCCCATGGTTGGAGCGGCGATTGTCAAAAACGGTCACATCATCGGCGAGGGCTGGCACACCAAATACGGTGCACTTCATGCAGAACGACATGCTCTTTCCCGATGTACGGAATCGCCGGAAGGGGCAGCGATGTATGTGACATTGGAACCTTGCTGCCATCACGGGAAACAGCCGCCCTGTACAGAAGCGGTGATACAAAGCGGCATTCGTACGGTCTATATCGGTTCTCGTGACCCCAATCCGCTGGTTGCCGGAAAAGGCGTGCAACTGCTACAAAAGGCTGGCATTCTCGTTCATACAGACTTTTTAAAAGCGGAATGCGATGCAATAAACCCGTTTTTCTTCCACTATATCACTACTCGACGCCCATACTGCATTTTAAAATACGCCATGACCATGGATGGTGCAATTGCCTGTAGAAATGGTGCTTCCAAATGGGTAACCGGCGAGCGGGCACGGGCAGATGTCCAACAGACCAGAAAAGAAGTGGCTGCGATTTTAGTCGGAATCGGAACCGTTCTGGCAGATGACCCGATGTTGACTTGCAGAATTGCACCGGAATGTAATCCGGTACGTATTGTCTGTGATTCCCATTTGCGGATTCCGTTGGAAAGCAAATTGGTACAAACCGCAAAAAGCGTTCCTCTTGTTGTCATGACCTGCGAGACAGATGCGGAGCGAACCGCTGCTTTGCAGCAATGCGGCGTAACGGTTTGTGTTTTGCCGCCAGACAAAACCGGAAAACCAGCCTTTTCGGCAATCCTGCAAAAAATCGGAGAAATGGGACTAGACAGCGTATTGATAGAAGGCGGTGCTGCCATTCATGCTGCTGCTCTGCAAACGGGTATGGTACAGCAGGTGCAGGTCTATCTTGCTCCCAAACTCTTCGGCGGTGACGGACTTTCCCCAGTTGGAACGCTCGGTATCACTGATCCGATGCAGGCGATTTCCTTCTCTGCTCCAACCGTCACACCATTGGGGCAGGATTTACGGCTGGATTATTTTGCAAGATAAGGGGGATTGTTTTTGTTTACAGGAATCATAGAAGAAATGGGAACGGTTCGACGGCTGGAACGCACCACGCAAAGTTGTCAGCTGACCATTGCCGCAACAATTGTCTTACAGGATACCAAAATCGGGGACAGCATTGCCGTCAACGGCGTTTGCCTGACCGTAACCGATTTACAGACGAATGCCTTTACGGCAGATGTCATGCCCGAAACCCTGCGACGCAGCAGCCTTGGTGTGCTGCACAGCGGCAGTCTGGTGAATCTGGAACGGGCAATGGCTGCGAATGGTCGTTTCGGCGGACATATCGTCAGTGGACACATTGATGGAACCGGTAAGATTGCCAGTAAAGTGCCAGAGGGCAATGCACAGATTGTCACCATTTCGGCTGCCCCTTCCCTGCTCCGCTATATTGTAGAAAAAGGTTCCATCGCTATTGATGGCATCAGTCTGACCGTTGTCAAAGTGACAAACAGCAGTTTTTCTGTTAGTCTGATTCCACATACGGGAGACTGCACAACGCTGCTTTCCAAGCGTGCCGGTGAACTGGTCAATCTAGAAACCGATGTCATTGGAAAGTATGTCGAGAAACTCATACAGTCGGCTCAGCCGACACTGACTACATCCATGCTGAAACAATATGGATACTAACCATCCGTCAAGAAAGGTGAACAACATGAAATGGAACACAGTAGAAGAGGCACTAGAAGCCCTGCGTGCCGGAAAATGTATTCTGGTCACAGATGACCCCGATCGGGAAAATGAGGGGGATTTGATTTGTGCCGGACAGTTTGCAACAACAGAGAATGTCAATCTTATGGCCTCTTGTGCCAAAGGCTTGATTTGTATGCCAATGAGCCGGGAACATGTGGAACGGCTCGGTTTGTCCCAGATGGTACGTCATAACACAGATAATCACGAAACCGCATTCACGGTTTCCATTGACCATGTGGATACCACCACAGGCATTTCTGCCGTAGAACGTGGCTTGACAGCACGTATGGCAGCAGATCCGGAATCGCATCCATCTGACTTCCGCCGCCCGGGACATATGTTTCCGCTGACTGCAAAAGCGGGTGGCGTTCTGGAACGAAACGGACATACCGAAGCAACCGTTGACCTGCTGCGGCTTGCCGGTTTACAACAGGTGGGACTTTGCTGCGAAATCATGGCGGAAGATGGTACCATGATGCGGGGAGAACAACTGTCTGCATTTGCAGAAGAACATGATCTTGTTTTCATTACGATTCGTGCCTTGCAGCGTTATCGTCGACAACACGATCTATTTGTGCAAGAAATTGCTGCTGCACATCTGCCGACGGCATATGGTGATTTTCAAATGCACGGTTTCCGCAACACCATCAACGGAGAGGAACATGTGGCACTGGTTATGGGCAATGTCGCTGACGGCAATCCGGTTTTGTGCAGAGTGCATTCCGAATGCCTGACGGGAGATGTGTTTGGTTCTTACCGCTGCGACTGCGGCGAACAGCTACAGGAGGCAATGCGGTGCATTCAAAAAGAAGGCAGAGGGATTCTGGTGTACCTGCGACAGGAAGGCAGGGGCATCGGTCTGCTGAATAAAATCAAAGCCTACAAGTTACAGGAAGAAGGGCTAGATACTGTAGAAGCCAATGTACAGCTCGGTTTTGCACCAGACTTACGGGACTACAGCGTGGGGGCACAAATTCTCAAACAGCTTGGAGCAACCAAACTGAAACTAATGACCAACAATCCAGAAAAGCTCACTGACCTTTCCGAATACGGCATTACCATTACGGAGCGTGTACCGTTGGACATTCCGGAAAAACCGGAAAATGTCCGATACTTGCAGACAAAACAGTTTAAAATGGGGCATTATCTGCACTTCCGGACATGCGGAAACAGCATGAAGCTACCGAATGCAGAAAAATAAATGGAAAAGGAATGAAAAATATGAGAACAATAGAAGGTATGTACGAAGGAAAAGGCTTAAAAGTTGCCATTGTGGCTTCCAGATTTAATGAATTTATCACAAGCAAACTGATTGGCGGTGCGGAAGACTGCCTACTCCGGCACGGCGTTGCTGCCGATGATATTACACTGACATGGGTGCCTGGTGCATTTGAAATTCCGCTGATTGCAAAAAAATTGGCAGACTCCAAAAAGTATGATGCCGTTATTTGCGTAGGAGCTGTTATCCGAGGAGCAACCAGCCATTATGACTATGTTTGTGCAGAGGTTTCCAAGGGCATTGCACAGGTGGGATTGCAGGCAGAAGTGCCAGTACTGTTCGGTGTGCTGACCACGGATACCATTGAACAGGCGATTGAACGGGCTGGTACCAAGGCAGGCAATAAGGGTTATGACTGTGCTATGAGTGCACTGGAAATGGCAAACCTGCTGCGGCAACTGTAAGCAAACTGCAAACAAAAACAAAGGGAGCTGCTTTTCTGTCAACACAGACCAAGCGGCTCTCATTGTAAAACGGTATAGAAAATAGATAGGATGGAGAAGCGATATGAAAAAACTGCTCTTTTTTGATATTGACGGTACTCTGGTGGATGATGACACCGGCTGCATTCCAGATTCCACGATTCAGGCAATTGCAAATGCACGGAAAGCCGGTCATCTAACTTTCATTAACACCGGACGGACATGGGGCAATGTGGATTTGGAAATTCAAAAAATCGGATTTGATGGTTTCCTCTGTGGCTGCGGAACGGAAATTCGCTATCAAGGAAATGTACTGTTTCGGAAAACCGTCGATCCTGCTCTCTGTCTCCAAATGCGAGATCTTGTTCGTGCCTGCCATGCTACACCACTCTATGAACGCAGCGATACCTTGTTCTATGACCCATATCTGCCAGCACCGCCAGCATTTTCCTCACTCATGCGGCTCTATGAGCAGAAAAAGACGATGGTACAGGACTTGACTGGACACACCGACTTTCGTTTTGATAAATTTGTCATCTGGTATGATGCAGCTACCGATTTACAGCGATTTCGTACTGGCATTGCTCCTTATTTCGATTTCATTGACCGTGGATACGGGTTTGCAGAAATGGTACCGCACGGCTGCTCTAAAGCAACTGCCATGCAACAACTTGTCTCCTATCTGCGTATGGATATGCAAGATACCATTGCCTTCGGCGACAGTCTGAATGATCTACCAATGATGAAAGCGGCAAATGTGGCAGTTGGCATGGGAAATGGTACTGCATTGCATCCGTATGTTTCGTTTATTACAAAAGATATCAAAGAAGACGGCATCTATTTTGCGATGAAATCGCTGCACTTACTTTCGTTATCTGATTCTGAAACGGAAAGATTGAAAAAATCAGAAAAAGTGTGATTTTTTTCAAAAATCGCTTGACAAACTCGAAAAAGGGTGCTATAATGTTATTTGTGAGTTAATGAGGGAAACGAAATGTAAAAGATTTATGTTTTATAGCTTTTGAAAGAAATCCTTTGTTTTCTCTGAAAAGATGTAGTACAACCTGCTGTTATAGCTCAGTTGGTAGAGCACTTCCTTGGTAAGGAAGAGGTCACCAGTTCAAATCTGGTTAACAGCTCCATCTTTTCGCTGTTATAGCTCAGTTGGTAGAGCACTTCCTTGGTAAGGAAGAGGTCACCAGTTCAAATCTGGTTAACAGCTCCAAAAAGCACGATGCAGTTTCTACTGTATCGTGCTTTTTTTGTTGTCTTCCTATCCAATCATAGATTACTTCACCTCAAAAATACGAATATTTTCTGCTGGTAATGTCACCTCCCCTAAAATCACATCCTTAATCGCTGCTGCCTGTGCACTGTCTAGCCCCTCTGTTTTTACCACAACCTTCGCACTGTCTCCGTCCAGATAGACGATACAGTCGGAATAGCCCTGCGACTTGATTAAGGATTCAATGTTGCTCTCACTCTCAATCAGCTTTGAGGTTTCCACCGCTGCAATCGCATCTGTTACCAATTCATCTTCTGTCCGATCACCGCCGCCCATGATGGATTGTAGGGTAGCAACCGCTTCATCCCGACTGGAAGTGCGTTCTAATCTCGCCTGTGCAAAATAATCCTCCGCATTCATCTCCTCCATTGCGGCAGCCCCTTCTTCTGTGTCCGGCTGAAAGGATGCAGGGGCATTTTCTGCTTCTGGTGTGCTTTGCTCTCCTTCTGTAGTATCTTCAGCAGCCGATGTCGCTTCTTCTGCGGCAGTACCAGCATTGACAAACTCCGTTTCCCCGTAAGTATGCACGCCATTCTCGGCGGTATTGACCAAATTCGCATCCTCTTTTGACATGGTATAATTGACATACACGGCGACTGCCAGCATCAAGGTCAGACAAGAGAGAATCACCTGTTTTTTGCCAATGATAAATGTCGGCTTCTTCATATAAATTACCTTCCTTTCTCTGCATCCATGTGCATCCGGCAGTTTACCGCCGCTTTGCAACATAAATTTGATTGTTCTTTATTTGTAAAGCAGCGGCTGCCACTTCATATACCTGTTCTCTCACCACGCTGTTATCTCCACCGTCACAGGCAATCACAACGCCCTGTACCTCTGGATGCAAGATGGATTTCACCAGTGCATGTTCCGTCTCTCCATTTCCAATCAACACATACTCCTGCTGCTGTTCTGTTCGCTCTACAGAATCAGAACGGCTCTCATCCTTTGCATACTGATAAGAAGAGGTACTGCGGAGTGTAATCATCACTTCACAATCTCCAACACCCTCCATCGAAGAAAGCATAGCTTGCAGTTTTTCTTCCAATGCATCACAATAAGCCTCTGCGGACAGGACAGCATCTTCTGTCTGCGGTACGGTTGTCTGCTCTGCTTTCTGCTCTGATTTGGAAAAACAGGACGAAACCAGAATACAGAACATTCCCAACAAGCCCAGCAGCACAATTATGCGAACTGCCTTTTCACTCTTCAGCTGCTCTTTGATTTGATGCCACAACGATCTCCACTTCCTCTCCCAGATAAGCTTGCAGAACTTGCTTGGCAGCAGCTGGTGTATCACTTTCCCCTGTCACACTACTAATATCTATGCGATCTTCTTCCGAAATATGTACCGTGACCGACAGAGATTCTATCTGAATGCCATGTGCCCGTAGTTCTGCCTGTAATGTTTGCTCCAAATTACTTTGTACTTGTGAGGCGGTTTGCTGACGAACCTGCTCTGCAAAGTCACTGCCTTCATAGGAAGGTGGACTGTCTAAAATTGTCCAATCCGGCGTTATCGATTGTATGCCCTGTAAGAGAGGCGTTAAAATACTGAGCAGCATGAGACCAGCAGTAAACAACCGCAACTGTCGGTCGAATTTTTCATTTGGACGTAAAAGCTGCAACACACCAGTCAGCATACTGACAGCACAGGCTGCCAACACAGCTGTTTGTAAGCGTTCCATGGTTTTGGTTCTCCTTTGGTCAATTGGGTGTCATTCTTAGATAAAACTATCCAAATCCTGCTTTCCTCTATCCCATCTGCTTCCCAATCAGCAATAGCAAAGCAATTGTCACCAGAAACAGCACAGAAAAACAAATCAAAATCGCAAACAACATAGAAAGCACCTGCTCCGCACCACGCAAAAACCTTGCAACCTGCTTCACAGAAAACAAATCTCCCAAGGCAACTGCGATTTTTAATACCAGTCGATAGAGTATTACACGCAGCAGAACCGGCAAAAAAATCAACAGCAATATCACAATGCCGATTGCCCCCGTTGCACTCTTTAAGACCTGCAAGCTGCCCAGCACCGTCGTGTAAGCATCTGATACCGCACCCCCTACAATAGGAACAAAATTGGAAACGACATACTTTGTAGTCTTTGTGGCAAACCCATCGGTGGCATTGCTGACAATACTCTGAATCGAAATCACACCAATAAAAATAGACATCAAAAATCCCAGACTCCATGTGACAATAGTTTTGGTCAGTTGCAGCAAGCCGTCTAATGTATGCTCTGTATGCACTGCATTGGCAATCGCAATGGCAAAACTCATACTCAAAAACGGCAGCAGGATATGATCCATCACCTGCATCATGCAGTTAGTCAGAAATAACATGCCCGTCTGATAAGCGGCTGCCGTTCCAATTTGTCCTGTTGCCGTCATCAGCGAAGAAAAAACCGGTGTAAACATTGTCATAAAATCAGTGCATTGCCCCAAAATGGTTTTTCCCTGCTGAAAACAATCACAAAGCTCTTTCGAACAGGCAGAAACCGCTCCCATCACACCAATCATCTCACAAATAACAGCGTTTTTTCCCTGCTGCACAGCGTGCAGTAAAGCAGAACAGAGAATCACAGCAGAAAACAACATCAGCAATCGCAACGGAGCGGTCAAACTATCCTGTATCCCATTCTTTACAATCGTAAAAACGGTTCCGATTCCAAACTTTTGAATACTTTCCGGCTCATCCATGGAAATCCCATAGGACTCCAGCTCTGCCCGTATGCTCCCGTCTACATCTTCTGTCAAATCCGCCGCACCGCTCTGTTCTAACAAGACATCCTGCTGTGCTGCCTGTACTGGCTGTGCAAACAAAAAACAAAACCATAAAAACAACAGCACAATCCCAATCGCCATCCCGTTTCGTTTCCCGCTCATTGCAGCACTCCAATCATCAGCTCCAGTAGGCTCTTCGCCATCGGTAACAGGAGCAGCAGCAATGTGACCCGTCCCCATAGTTCTGCAACCGATGCCATGGCACCTTCTCCGCTGTCCCGGCAAAGATCGGCAGCGATGCCAGTTAAATAACAGATGCCAATAGACTTCCAGAGCATTTCCAAATATTGTACGTCCAATTGTGTTTTTAAAAATAACTCGTTGATTTGCGAGGCAACCGGGGAAAGATAGGCACAAATCGAAAGCATCACCAATACGCAGACACCAATGGAACAGAATAATGCCTGTTCTTTGCAGTATTGCTTGAGCAGGCAAGCCAGCACCGCACCAATCACAC
>DYCW01000325.1 GCA_019417865.1 Ruminococcus sp.
ATTGTATGGTCTGTCATACCGATTACCTTTTCACTTGCGTGATCGTCTGTGAGGAATGTGCATTCTATCACAAGGAAATTTTCCCTTTTGCAATCCTGATAATCGGAATAATAGATCCATTCTGTATCGCATGTTTCCTCACAATAGGAGATACTTTGTATGGTTGCATATTGATGTGGCGAAAGCGGATGCCAGATTGTAAAGTCTGCAATGACGTGATGAATAGCGGATTGAATTTCCCAGTCTCGAAAGGTATCAGAGGCATCTATTTCAATGGAAACGGTTCGTTTTATATGGAAAATAGTGCCGTAATAGAATGCAAGGAGAAAAAGCAGAATGCTGCATACAATCAGAAGTTTTTTTCTCTTTTTGATTGCATATTTCATCCGCAAATTTCCAAAATTGCTGCTGCCATCATTCGGACATCCTTCATCAGGTGTGCAATCGGTACAAACTCATCGTCACCGTGCATATGATAATCCCATTCCGGAAATTCTGCTCCGAATGCGACACCGCCCGGAATGTCATGGACATATGTGCCGCCGCCAATGGCAAGACATTTGCCTTTTTCGCCGGTTTCTGCTTCATAAACACGCAGCAGTGTTTGCACAAAATCGCTTTCCTCCGGTACAGCATGGGGGTCATTCTGTATTACAATTTCACATGCAAATCCAGCGGTCTGGAATCGTTCTTGTACGATCTGAAAAATGGTTTCTTTTGTGGTACAAAGCGGATAGCGAATGTCCATCATGCCGGTCAGAATGCCGTTTTGTATTTGCATTTGGCTGCAAATACAAGTCAGTGCACCAGATGTTTCATCTGAACAGGCAATGCCGAGACCACTGCCGTCTGTGCAGCCATGCGGAAAGAGAGCAGAAAGTGCCTTGCAGCTGGAGAAACCAGGTTGATCTGCCAGCAACTGCAATAATCCGGTAATGGCATTATTACCAGTTTCCGGTGTAGAAGCATGTGCCGCTTGCCCGTTCCAGATGAGTTGTGCCATATCTCCTGTGATAGAGGCAGTGCAGTTTTGGGGCAGGTTTTCTGGTACCTCCGAAGTGGACAGTGTACAGATTGCCTGTGCCGGAACGGCATTGGGCGCCGTACCAGCTTGCATGGTAGAAATCGGGTCACTGATAGGGGCATGGAACGTCAGTCGCATCATGCCCTTTTCAATCGAAATCAGCGGATAACTGCCGTCCGGTGTAAAGACCAGCGGCGGCATGGTGTCATGTGCGTGGTAGTATTCCAAATCGGTAGAACCGTTTTCCTCGTTACAGCCGAATAGTAGGCGAACTGGTTTTTTCAGAGGAATACCAGCATCTATGATTGCCTTGACGGCATAGAGAGCCGCCACTGCTGGACCTTTGTCATCAATTGCCCCTCTGCCGAACACACAGTCATCCTGTATCACAGCGGTAAACGGTGGCGTGTGCCAGTTTTCCGCCATGACGGGAACCACATCCAGATGAGCCAGAATACCAAGATAGGGGGAAGCAGAGCTGTCTGTGTCAGCAGTGCCAACATGGTAGGCGAGGTTATTGGTATGTAACCCAAAAGAAGCGGCGGTTTGCAGCATGGAATCCAGTGCTTTCGCACAATTTGAGCCATAGGGATAGCCGTTTTCGGGTGTTTCCGTGGCAACGCTGGGAATGGCAATGAGGGCTTGCAGTGTTTGCAGCATAGCGGTTTTGTTTTCTTCTATTTTTTGAGCGACCAGTTTGGGAAGCATGTGTGTACTCCTTTCTTTTTGCAATTACAATGGAAAGAACAGGCAGCATTTTCGTGCTGCCCGTTTCATTTATGATGGATTCTTAGAGCTGACTGGTTTTTACCTCATTTTTCAGTGGCTTACCGTCAAAGAAGTCCGCCAGATTCTGCAATGTGACTTCTGCAATATTTTTCAGAGCTTCATTGGTCAGAAAAGCTTGATGGGAAGTCAGCAGCACATTTGGCATGGAGAGCAGCAGGGACAGCAGCTGGTCACGATGAATATTCTCCGAGAAATCCTCAAAGAAAAATGCTGTTTCTTCTTCGTAAACATCCAGACCGGCAGCTGCAATTTTTCCATTCCGCAGTGCCTCCAGCAGGGCTTCGCTTTCGATCAGCATTCCTCTGGACGTATTGAGCAGTACAACACCATCCTTCATGTCAGCAATGGTGTCCCGATTGATAAGGTGTTTGGATTGTTCGGTTAGCGGACAGTGCAGAGAGATAATGTCGCTGTTCTGGAAGAGTGTATGCAGATCCACATAGTGAATGGACGGATCATTTGCTGGAAATGGGTCATAGGCGAGGACATCCATGCCAAACCCCTTGCAGATTTGCATGAAGATCTGTCCGATTCTGCCAGTACCGATGACACCGACCGTTTTTCCATGCAGGTCGAAGCCGGTCAAACCGCTCAGGGTAAAGTTGAAATCTCTGGTACGGTTGTAGGCCTTGTGAATTTTGCGGTTCAGGCAGAGCAGCAGTCCCATAGTATGTTCTGCAACTGCATAGGGAGAGTAGCCAGGGACACGCAGAATGGGCAGTTTGCCGTCTGCTGCTTTTCGGTCGATATTGTTATAACCGGCACACCGCATGGCAATGACCTTGACACCGGCAGCATAGAGTCCCTCAATTACCGGTGCACTTAGGTTGTCATTGACAAAAGGGATGACGGCATTGCATCCGTTGGCCAGCGAAACGCTGTCCGGTGTGAGTTTATGCTCAAAGTAGCGGATGTCAAAACGGGTGTTCAGCTGGTCGAACCAAGTGCGATCATAAGGCTTGGTGTCGAAAAAGGCAATTTTTTCCATAGTGGAACCCTCACTTTCTTTTTGGTAGTATGTGATTTTTATGGAATGTTATACTTGCAGGTGCAGCTTCGGCAGTACTTTTGCTCGGTAAAATTCCATACCGGTGACAAGGGAGAAATCATAGCAGAGAAACATGAGATTGAGCGAGCCAATGAGAATATACGCTCCGTATTTGCCAAATTCTCCTAAGCTTTCGAGGAATTCTCCCAGACCGAACAGGGCGATGATCAAACCGAAGTAGCAGCCAATACAGACATTAAATATGAGCAACTTGACGATGTACCGCAGGACAGCCGGACGAATGCGGTTGAGAAAGGGACGAATCAGGGGATAATGTCCGAAGAAGAGGATAAAAATCAGGGAAGCGTCCTTGTTGGGCGTGATAAAAAGGGAAAGGACACCGACAGCAAGGTACATGATGAATGCCCAATAGGGAGTGGTAGTGGCAGCCATAATCATGACAAGCAGGCTGCAGAGCATGGGCATGACGAGATAGAACATCGGCAAAACGCCTGTGACGAAGAGGGCAAGCAGGCAAAAGGAAGCCAGTGTGCCGCCGAGGGCGATACGATAGGGAAGCGGTTGAGAATGCATGAAAAACCTCCTATATGAAATAGCAAAATTGCGGTAAATTTCTATCTTTATCATAGCAGAAAAAGCGGCTTCTGTCAATGGAGCAGCTGGAATTTTGGCAGAGAAAAACGGTCTGCTGGAAATCCAACAGACCGTTTGGGAAAGTACTGGCAAATGTTATGGGTTGAGCAGTGTCCGCTTGAGGAGTATTAAGTCAATGACGTTGATAATGCCGTCTTCGTTCAGGTCGGCGAGAGTGGACTGGTCGGCGGTGAGAGAGGCTTGACGGAGGAGATATTTTTGGAGAAGGATGAGGTCGATAAGGGTGATTTTGTTGTCTTGACTGAGGTCTCCAAGAAGATTGATTTTTTCCCAATGTGCATATAAGGTTTGGTCTTTTGTCAATAGGAAAACAGTATCACTTGTGACTAAAACGCCCTTATCTTTTAGAGTATACCAACCTAAGAACTGATAACCCTCTCTCTGGGCTTCTGGAAGCTGTCCATATGTGTTACGATATTGAATAGGGGCAGAAAGTTTGGAACAGCTTCCGCCGTTTGCATTGAAATGAACTGTGTATTTATTTGGTGTCCAGTGAGCATATAAAACTAACCTTGCAACATTTGGTACCTTTGTGTCTGAAGTAATTTTTGTACCACCACTTGCTTCTGTATACCAACCATCGAAAGTATATCCTGATCTGTTAGAGCCGGAATTGGCATAAATTCCAAATTTTTCTCCAATGAATAAAATTGTTTCACTTGTTGATCCACCATTATAATTATCATTCCAAGTAACTGAACATTTATTATTGATTTTATCTGTTGTTCCAGAAACTGAATTTTTCTCAGATGACTTGTAATCTGCAACAGCGTATACTCTATACCAGTACTTTGTATTTGCTTCAAGACCAGTGTCCGTGTATGTTGTCTGATTTGTTGTTGCGATTGTTTCGTAGGCATCCGCTCCGGATTTTCGCCTGTCGATTCTATAAGATGTTGCATTTGCTGCTGCTGTCCATGTTAATTTTAAGGATGATGAACTAATTGTTGAAATAGTAGGTGTAGGGGATGTGAGTGTATAAGTTGTTCCAGAAACTGAATTTTTCTCAGATGATTTATCAGAACCTGCAACAGCATATACTCTGTACCAATACTTCGTATTGGCTTCAAGACCAGTGTCCGTGTATGTTGTTTGATTTGTTGTTGCGATTGTTTCGTAAGCATCCGCTCCGGATTTTCGCCTGTCGATTCTATAAGATGTTGCATTCGGTTCTGCTTTCCATGTTAATTTTAAAGACGATGAACTGAGTGTTGTAATAGTGGGCGTAGGGGATTTCATTTTTACCGTAAATGCTACTACATTACTCATGAGGGCATTTTCAATTCTTGTATCCACATAAGCTTCGTAGTAACCAGCCGGTAAAACGATTCCACACGATGTTCCTTGAACATTCCATTCAATATGATAAGCATCTCCTACCCAATATGTTCCATTCCATATTTTCACATCATATCCAGTTGCTCCTGGCACTGCATTCCATGAAAAGGTGGTTTCTGTTGATGAATTTCCAGCTGTAACTTCTAATTTTGTTCCACTTTTTACCGTAAATGCTACTACATTACTCATGAGGGCATTTTCAATTCTTGTATCCACATAAGCTTCGTAGTAACCAGCCGGTAAAACGATTCCACACGATGTTCCTTGAACATTCCATTCAATATGATAAGCATCTCCTACCCAATATGTTCCATTCCATATTTTCACATCATATCCAGTTGCTCCTGGCACTGCATTCCATGAAAAGGTGGTTTCTGTTGATGAATTTCCAGCGGCTACATTTAATGTTGTCGATGGACGAGCAGGCTCAGAATTAGAATAATTTGGTCTTAAATACAATCTTGGTGTAGCGTATAATTTTCTTTCGCCAGCACAATAGTTCGTTTTATAATTACCTGTTCCCCCATTATTGCCGCCTGCACAATACACAGTTCCATTTTCAACTTTTGTTACAATCTCAACATGAGAATAAGTGAAAAATACCAAATCACCAGTTTGAGGAGAACTTACCTGATCAGCACCTTTTTTTCGCATTACAGATTCAAAATCAGCAACCGTTCCGCCGTGTCCGACAATAGAAGAATCTGCCCCTGCATTTTCAATGCAGTCAGCTACAAATTCATCACACCATGCTTCCGTGTATCCTAGTTGCGATCCGGTTCTTCCTTTTTGTGATTTTGCAATTGTAGCCACATCTTCCGCCATGTTTCCAGTTAATGTGTATTTGCTATTGTCAAATCCATCTTTTCGACAGCAAATAGCAGATGCTGTTAAGCTGGTCATCGGCAACATTGAAAATATAATTCCAATCATCACAAAACTGATCAATGCTGCTATCCACTTCTGAAATTTCATTTTCATCATGAGAGGTTCACTCCTTTTTGCATTTGAAATACAACAAATAATGTATTTCTGCTATAAAAATACCACATTCATTGTAAAAAGTCAAGACTGATTCCGCATTTGTGGTATAATTTCGGAAACTATAATAAAAAGGAGCATGCCAAATTATGCAACATTACCAAAGAATTCGGGATTTACGAGAGGACAGCGACCTGACACAGGAAGCACTCTGCAAAAAACTTTATATGCACAAAACCACTTACACCAATTATGAGCAGGGCAAGCATACGGTACCGCTGGACTTTGCCGTACAGCTTGCGGATTTCTATGATGTCAGCATCGACTATATCGCAGGGCGAACCAATGTGATGCGTGAACATCCTGCTCTTTCAGAAGATGAATACACGTTATTGACCAGATTCTCCACGCTGACAGAACGTAACAAGGGCAGAGCAGAACAGTTTATGGAGCAGCTCTACGAACAGCAGGAAGAAAAATACCGTTTCAAAGAAGCCAAATAAAACTGCATCAACGAAAACCGGATTAACTCCCTTGACATTCTCCATCTATTTCGTTATACTAATCATAATCCATTTAAAAGTTTTCATAGGAGGTCATTATCTTGCAAACAACCATGCTTACCACCGCTCTGGAATCGTTGCAGACTACGCTCACTGCGACGGAAACTCAGGAAGAAACACAGGTCATTGAAAATGTAGTGGAAAGTGTAGGACAAGAGGTGCAGCATGCCTCTACGGTTCTCTCTGCCATTCTTACGCCCATTCGGGATGCAATCCCTTCTTTGATCATTGCTCTGATCATTGCCGCAATCGGCTTTGTTCTGATTAAATATTTGCTGCGATTATTAGGACACGGTCTGCGTCGTTCCAGTATAGATAATATTGCTGCTGGATTTATCCGTTCTGTTCTCCGGATTGTACTCTATGTCCTGCTGGCAGTGATCGTTCTTTCTGTGCTGAATGTACCGATGAATTCGATTGTTGCGGTGATTGCTTCTGCTGGTGTTGCCGTTGGCCTTGCACTGAAGGACAGCCTTTCCAATCTCGCCGGTGGCTTTATTCTACTTTTTGCGAAACCCGTCAAACAAGGAGATACAGTGCAGATTGAAGGCACAACCGGAAAGGTCGAGCAGATTGACATTCTTTATACAAAAATCGTCACACCAGACAATACCGTTGCTTTTATTCCAAACGGCAAGGTGACAACTGCCAAAATTGTAAACTATACGGAAAAAGAAACCCGCCGTGTCGAAATGAACTTTGGAATTGCTTATGAATCGGATTTGGATGCCGCACGCAAGGTAGTGTTGGAGGTGGTGCAACGCCATCCTCTTACAATGGCAGAACCCGCAGCGGAAATTCTGGTACAAAATCATGGCACAGATGCAGTCGAATTGCTCCTGCGTGTTTGGTGTAAAAGTACTGATTACTGGACCGTTTACTATGACCTGATGGAACAGACGAAACAAGCGTTCGATTCCAATGCCATTGAAATTCCATATCATAAAGTGGAAGTACATTTGCCTGAAAAACACAATCACTAAGTAAAAATGAAAACAATCTGTTAATTATCAAAAAAAGTGCTTGACAAACACCGTGCAGAAGATTATAATATAAGTATCCTTTCTTAAAATTTTTTTCATAAAAATCCCCTTACTAAAGTACCCATTAGTAGATATGCTGATGGGTACTTTACTTTTATTTAGAAAGAATGATAATTGTTAGGTAAAAAATAACTCCTTTTGACTATCATAAATTTGCAACTACCAATTGCAAAGGATAATTAAAAGGAGACTATTACAAGAAAAATGATATACATAGTTTATCGCATTTGGATTAGAATTTCAAGTATTATATAGCATTTGCACCGAAGTATGGGAAAAAGTATTTTACGGGGAAAGTGGTGAGAAATCGGACAGGTACTGCATCAGTCGAATGCGGTAGGTGTCCTTTAAGACATAGCTTGTGTTGGGAGCTTCTATGGGGTGAACTCGAAAAAACCTTCACGTTTCCTGGCTTGTTTATTGTAAATACATAAAAATATTTAAATTCTATATTAAAATATATATTATCTTTGTGCTTGCTGTCGTTTTTTCATATTGAACCAGCTGATAAATCCATAAATATCGTTTGCCAGAAAGATGATAAAGCAAATTACAACAGATAAATATGAAATATGCTGTAATGTTGCCAATATCCATAAAATAATTAAAACAATGTCATTGGCAGCATAGGCAAGTGCATAATATTCGCTTCTTCGGAAGGTGAGATAAACTGCTAAAAAGCTTGTAGTGACTGAGATGGTACTTGGCAGCAAATGGGTTGTATGGAGGGTTTTCAGGATAAAATAAAAGAAACCGGTTATTACAATACTAATCAGAAACATAAATAGAATTTCTGGTTTCTTTAAATAATTTACCTTAACTTCAGATTGATTGCCGTTGTAAGGGTTACGAAGCCAGGAGATCAAAGAAAACACTGCCATGGGGGCGGTCATTCCCAAGTAGGTTATCATTTCTCCGTAATATTGAAATGTATAGGAAATAATGCCGTATAAAATACTGAAAATGATCGTTAAGAATTGACCGAAAGGATTTCCTTTTGCGTTGAAAATAAGAGCGGTTGCTCCTATGATAGAGGCAGCAAGTGTGAGGTAACTTGTTCTATCAAAGAGCAAAAAGCTGGCGAGGATGAAGAAAACAGAACCACTCCAAAGGAAACACTCCTGTTTTGAGAAATACGAGGTTGCTTTTTTGTTGGATTTCATTTTTTGACATTCCTTTCTCATAAAAAAGAAAAGCATTCGATACACATCTTCTAAGACCTTACGATGTGTACAGAATGCTTTTTGCATTTTACTACCCGGTGGCAGCATAATTCATTTTTTTCATTATAACATGACGTTTATCGTTTGTCAAGCAGGAAATACAATAGTCAGTAGAAAATTTGTCATGTTACTTGGTTTCTGTGCAGCAGTGATTGTGCAACAAACAGTTACTGCTCCTGCGGAGCCTGTCCGTTGATAGAGAAGACCGCAATCGGATCTGCCAGATCCGAAAGCAGGATGCCTTCGATATTGGCACTGCTGCAAAATGCGAGCATGGACGGATAGACATCATCATTTAAGAAGAAGACAGCCTTGCCATTTTCCAGCCGTACGCCGGCTTCATAAGCAGCGTCCTGATAGAAAAAGTAGATCAAAATGCCGTCCTGTCGGTGCTGCCGCATACATTGCAGTAAATCATTTGCCTGCCAGATTTGCGGTTCTGTTTTAAGCCCCATTTTTTCCCATAGTGGTTCCATAGAAAAAGACCTTCTTTCTAAAAAGTAAATGACAATTTATTGTGTGGTTCTATTATAGCACAAGGGAAAGAAAAAGACAAGGGAAATGGGCAGCGTGAAATAGGATAGAGGTTGCACATGGAAAAATTTTGATCCATTTTGATTCTGTGCTTTGCCCTCTTTTACAGTATTTTTTCGGTCAGGCTGCTTATCCAACGTCAAAAATTCTATGTGAACGCAGCACTTTTTTCTATTTTATTAGTAGAAATAGATTTCAATTTTTTATGAGGTGACGTCATGAAATAAGGTGCAAATACGTTTCAATTTATCGAACTAAGCCACAAAATAAACGGTTACAGCATCGGTTAGAAATAATCGATGCTTTTCTTAGTTTGCCCGACATGGGCAAATTCTAACGGGTGAAAGTCCCGAGT
>DYCW01000326.1 GCA_019417865.1 Ruminococcus sp.
GTATTCTTCTCTTCATTCAGGCATTGCTTTTTCGTGACAACGACCTATACAGTGCTGTTGTTACAACCTCAGCGGGCTTGCTCGGTATGCTGCCGAAAGGACTTTACCTTTTAATCAGTATTGGACTGGCTGCCGGTGTTGTCTCTCTTTCCAAGAAAAATGTACTGGTACAGGATTTGTATTCTCTGGAAAATCTGGCACATGTTGATGTGCTTTGTTTGGATAAAACCGGTACGCTTACAGAGGGAAAAATGCAGGTAGAAGATGTTGTTCTCTTTCCAGGCATTTCCGAAGATACGGTACTGCCCCTGATAGGCAGTTTTCTCAAACATACTACTGACAATAACGCTACGTTTCAGGCATTGAATCATCATTTCGCCCTTTCAGATGCCTGTCAGCCCATGCAAAGTATCCCTTTTTCCTCTGACCGAAAATGGAGTGCAATGGAATTTTCAAACATGGGGACATTTGTCATTGGTGCACCGGAACGACTGTGTTCTACAGAATTGCCGGAAAAAATCAAAGTGCATATGCAAGCAGGAAAACGGATTCTCTTGGCAGGCATCACCAGAGAACCGGTAGACAAAGTAAATCCGCTGCCGCAAATACAGCTTCTGGCAGCTATTGTAATTGTAGACCCTATTCGAAAAAACGCTTCTGCGGCAATAGATTATTTTCGCAGTGAGGGTGTAGAAGTTAAAATCATTTCTGGTGACAATCCAGTAACGGTTTCTGCCATTGCAAAACAGGCTGGAGTACCAGAAGCTGAAAAATATATCGACATGAGCACAGTAAGCGGCGAGGAACTGGATCAGATTGCAGAAGAATATTCTGTATTTGGACGTGTCACGCCGGTGCAAAAGCGATTGTTGGTAAAAGCTTTTCACAAAAAGAAACATACAGTTGCAATGACCGGAGATGGCGTCAACGATCTGCTTGCTCTCAAAGAAGCTGATTGCAGTATAGCCGTTGGACAGGGCAGCGACGCCGCAAGACAAGTAGCACAGCTGGTATTGCTGGATTCAGACTTTTCCGTATTGCGTGATATTTTGATGCAGGGACGCCGTGTGGTCAATAACATTACCCGATCCGCCGGGGTTTTCTTTATTAAAACCATTTACTCTGTTTTACTTTTCCTGATCTGTTTGATAACCAACACGCCATTTCCATTCGTGCCAATTCAGATCACACTGATTGACCTGATGATTGAAGGCTATCCATCTTTCTTCACCTCCTTTGAACCGAACTCCAGAAAAGTCGCTTCTCGTTTTCTGCCGGAGGCCATTCGACGAGCAGCACCAAATGCCATTTCGATTGCTGTCTGCTTTGTTTTGTATCTCATTTTGAATGGTTTAGGCATCATTGGCATTGGCGGCGAAAATACACAGGCAAATGCACTGCTCTTCCTGACGATTGGTACAGTTGGTATTATGGGCGTATTTAAAATGTGCTATCCTTTTAATAAGCTTCGTTCGTTCCTTTTTGTTACAACGGGAATTGGTTTCTATGCAGCTGTGTCACTTTGTCTGTTTTTCAAAAATCACATACTGGAACACGATATTCTGAAAATGGCTGTACCGGACAGTCCAACGCTGCTGATATTTCTTATCTTTACTATTGTCAGCATTGCAGTAGAACGCATTTTGGCTTTAACCATTTTTAAAGAACAGCATAGAACTGAGATCTGCCCGGCACATAATTTCCATGATTGACGAGAAAACTACAGTATGATATAATAAGTCAGCATGAAACTTTTTATGAAAAGAGCGGATTTAGCTATGACGATAAAAAAGCGGCTGTTTATTTCCAATACCCTGATGCTGATCATTCCGGCACTGGTCAGTATCCTTATGATTTTCATATCCATGTTTCTGTTTATGAATTTATTTTACAAGCATTTTATGGATGAAACAGTAAAAGAAAACAACCTTTCGTATATCCATGAACTTCTTGTGAAGCAGTCAAAGGAATTTCTTGACAGCGATGAAGAGGTTACAGATTCGGCACTATACCATACGGTTGAAAAGTATCTCTCATCTCAGGAAATGAAACTGGAAATTTATGATGATACAGGGATTGTCTGCACCATGGGCAGCAACAACAGCCAAACAGAGGCTGTGCTTGTTTCTGCAATGGAAAGCTTAGGCGGTGAAGGCAGTATTTCAATTGCCGGAAACTGCCTTTATGGAGAGAAAATTTTGGCAGATGGTGAAACCTATCACGTTCTGATTTATAGCAGCGGTGAAATACAGGAAAGTGGATACGACGAATTTATGCTGAAAAATATAATGATGATTTTGTGCATTATGATTATTGCTGCGGTAATTGTCACAAATCGCTTTCTTACAAAGTTTGTTTTCAAAAAAATAGAGGCACCTCTGGATATTCTCACAGATGGTGTTCATCAGATT
>DYCW01000327.1 GCA_019417865.1 Ruminococcus sp.
CCAAATGCACTGCTTGCTCCAGACAGCCTGCTTCAATTGATTCCACTGATTCTGTCCAAATATGAATTGGTATCCGCATATTATTTTTGTCATAATATGTAAACATTAAAATAATCTCCTTTTTCATTTAGCGTGAGTGCAATGAAATTGTAGCTTATCGCCATTCGGCGAATAAAACTTGTTCATCGAACTTACCGTTTATTTGTTTTCTGTTTTCGCTATTCCTGTACTGTGCAGCAATGTTGTCAGTTGAGAAAGCAGATCACTGCTTCCGCTGATAGAAATATCCCCTACATTTTCACAAATCCGCTCAATATATTCCATCTCCTTCAGTCGGTACAAAGTTGGATTCTCTTCCATCATCTTTGCAGTATTTAACAGGGAACGAGTGGAAGCCACTTCTTCTCGTCTGGTAATCACATTTGCTTGTGCACGCTTCTCTGCAATCAGAACTGTATTCATAATATCACGCATTTCTCCAGGTAAAATAATATCCTTCACATCTGCCATCAAAAATTCCACAAAAAATAACGACTCTTTTTCCTTTAAACAGCGATAGATCGTATTCGACATTTCTTCCTTATTCTCCAAAATCTCATCCATGCGATGTTTTCCCACATAATCCCGCATTGCCAGCTGTGCAGCAACATGAATCTGCTCCTTGTAGTCATCAATATCAGTATAAATTTTTATATAATCTGTAATACGATAATTGCATACAAAATTAACTCGAATAGAAACTTTATCTTGTGTTAGCATTTCCTGTCCTGTGATATCCATTTTGATCAGACGGGTATCCACCCAATCTGCCTGCACATTTACAGTTGTATCCCAAAAATAATAAACTCCTGCATCTAGTAACCGTTCAAACTTCCCATTGAAAAACAGCCGTGCTTTTTCATACGCTGCTACTTCAATCTTTGCATACAAATTGGACGGAAGATATGGAAAAATATAGTTCGGCACCTCTTCTGCTACTTCCGGCGAAGCGGTATCTACCATCATAAATTCATGTTTGTCGTAGATTGTCCAGAATGCGTACCTTCCAGGCAGCAGAGCCTTCTCAAAGATCCCGTTAACAAAATGCAATGCAAGATGGTGGTCATCCACCTGTACACTGACAGTCTGTGCATGCAGATCAGAATTTTTCAACAAGATGTCCAACGGTGCCAGATTGGAATGAATGGGTTCCTTCAGTTCTGCAAGTTCAATTTTCCAATTGCCGAATATATGATATTTTCCAGGAGAAAGCAGTTTGGTAAACTTACCATTCCGAAATAAAAATCCTCTCTGTCTGTCATTGATGATTGTTCTCATATGTAAAACCTCCTGTGATAAAGATGGTTACGGCTGTCTATCTGTTCTTTGCGGCAGCAAAATTCAGTATTTTCTTTTCAAGAGCGGAAGGCATCGCCTTTGACTCATGCAGAAAAAATACGGTATCCTTTTTCCGACAAGGCAAAGAACAGATCGCTGCTTGTGTCCGCCTATATATGGCATAAAACAAACAGCTGGACAGACGTTTCCAGTATCCAATTTTCGCCGTTTCCGGCACATACCAAAACCTCTTGGTGAAGTCTTTCAGACTTCAGCAGGACTCGAACCTGCGATTTCATTGGGATTGCTCCCGATCAGCATGTTAAACTCTGATTTTTCGGCTGCTTTGGCATACACTTTGGAATTTCCTCGTGCACCGCAGTGCGTACATACACTTGCAATCTGCAACCTGTGTATACAGTATACAGGAATTTTTTTCATTTATCACGGAAAAAAAGTTGCGAACTCTATTTCAGTCCGCAACTTTTTTGCATTTTTAGCCGTTCTACAATCAGACTTACAAAATGATCCGGTCCCTTCACCTTCAAAAAAGGACCAAATGACAGAACCCGTATGAGCACTTCCGTTTCCTCATCCACATCATAATAAACCTTAACAAAATACTGTTCTCCGCCAATCTGTTCCGTCTCCTTTTGAAAATGAGAAAAATGCAGCAGAAATCGTTCCATTGCATTGCGTTCATCATACAACACCGCAGCAAAATAGGTTTTCTCACAGTGTGCATTTTCTCTTTTTACCGGATAAGCATCCCCAACAATTTCACATTGTTCGATTCCAGCCAGATTCATGGTACAGAATGGACGACAGCTGTTCACATGCACCCGAAATTTATCGTCTTTTTCAGAATATTCTAGTTTATAGGGATCACACAAAACATACCGATGCATTCCTTTTCTACTATTGTACTTTACCCTGACCTTTTTATGCTCCCGAATTGCCAGCAATAACATACGGAATACCCGAACATAAGATTCTGATGCAAAGGGATCACCATCCTGATACTGATCAAATACAACATAATCATCCGGTGTAAATAACGGCTGAATACCATCCAATATTTCAAAATTCACATCAAACAGACAAATTCTTTTATCCAAGGAAATCGCCTTCAGCCACCGCAGCTGCAATGTCGTCAACGGCGTAGTGGGAATATGCTGCAAAGGCGTTGACAAATCCGGCAAAAGCAGTGGCCAACGTTCTGCTTTCAAAGCAGGGAGAATCTCCAGAAAACTCTCCTGAAAAGCATTCTGTATGACAATTGTCTGTAGAGCATCTTCTGTCAGTTCTCCCTTTACTGCTTTGCTTACAATCTCTGCTACTGTATGATAATAAGTTCCATATACCTCATGAAATAACATTATATATCCTCTCCGATTTGATATAATTGATACATATCCTCTATATCCTGCTTCAGCTGGTTTTCAATGGTTCGGTTGGAAAACCGCAGAGAGGCAATCCGACCGATAAAGGTACGGATCCATGGAACCATTTCACTGGTGTCATAAACATCCGCAGAAAACTTGCAAGTATGTTGATCCAGCCACTCCACCGTTCCACAGCGTTTCTCACGTTCCAAACGATAGTAAATATACGACTCCTTCTCTGTAATTCGAATGGTAAATTCCACATGCTCCATTCGATTGTTTTTAGAAAGAGACACACCCCACAAATGTTTTCTCATTTTTGCAAATCGTTCTGCCAATCCTGCAAAATCTTCTCGGATTTCACCACATATTACATCATGGATACAATCCAAACGATAGGAACGAATCTGTCGACTATGCAGCTGATAGGCAAATAAATATTGTCGTCCGTTCTGCACGCTGACAAATATTTTTAACGGCACAACTGAAAATCGATTGTCTCCATTTCCACGACGAGAGGCATATGTCATTATAATTTCTCTTTTCTCAGAAAGTGCAAGAAAAATGTTGCAAAGAACCTCACTGTCCAGTGCCCGATTGATATAATGATGCTTAAAAAAGAAAACAGAATTTCGATAGGTCGTTTGATCCAGTAAAAAATTACCGATTACACCGCATCCGCCCACTTCTGAAAAAAATGCAATGGCATCTTCCCAGTCGGAAAGATCCATCTCTGCATTTCTGTGATAGAGTATCTGCCTGCCACAGGGTTCCGCCGCCATCAGCCCCAGTTCCACATATTCTTTCAGCTTTTTTCGTACAGTAGAAATATCTAAAATCGTGGGAGAGGAAAATTGACTGAAATATACAGCATCCATTTTCTCCATAATGGCATTGGTAGAAAGAGACACCTCCTTAG